>NZ_JAQIBU010000255.1 GCF_027858935.1 Oleiagrimonas sp.
GTGAATCCGCGCGCGCCACGACGCACAGACCCCGCGGACGATGCAGCGGGACCATCAGCAGAAGCGGAATGCGGCGACACGCAGTCGGCGCACCGTGACGTGTGGAAGCGGATCATGTATCGGAACCCCTTGATGCTTGTACCCCGAACACAGCATAGGCGGCCCGCAGTCGAAAACCAGCCATCGACTGACGAAAGGTGTGTTTTTTCCGACCAGCGGCACAAAAATCACCTCTCCATGCGGTTTGGAGGGCCCTCGCCCGATCCCGCGAAGGCCCGGATGCACGACGTCATCACCCGCGTTCCTTCGCTTGACCAGACGTCATGGGATCAAAAAAGGGTCTTCGTGTCTTACCGGGAAATGCGGCCTTGATTTTGAGGAAGAAGCGCCGTAGCCCGGATAAGCAAAGCGCATCCGGGAAGCCCTTGCATCCAGGCAACCCATGCAGGGCCGTTCCACGGCCCATCCCGGATGCGGCCCGAGCCTTATCCGGGCTACGCCCTCGCGAATCCCTTGCCTACGATGGTGTCGCCCTCCCAGGCATCGCCGTAGCCCGGATAAGCAAAGCGCATCCGGGAAACCCTTGCATCCAGGCAACCCATGCAGGGCCGTTCCGCGGCCCATCCCGGATGCGGCCGGAGCCTTATCCGGGCTACGCCCTCGCGAATCCCTTGCCTACGATGGTGTCGCCCTGCCAGGCAGCGCCGTAGCCCGGATAAGCAAAGCGCATCCGGGAAACCCTTGCATCCAGGCAAGCCATGCAGGGCCGTTCCACGGCCCATCCCGGATGCGGCCGGAGCCTTATCCGGGCCACCCCTCGAGAATCCCTTGTCCCCGATGGTGTCGCCCTTCCAGGCAGCGCCGTAGCCCGGATAAGCAAAGCGCATCCGGGGAACCCTTGCATCCAGGCAAGCCATGCAGGGCCGTTCCACGGCCCATCCCGGATGCGGCCGGAGCCTTATACGGGCTACGCCCTGGCGACGATGGTGTCACCTACGCGTTTGCGTACCTATTAATTGTGGTGAAAGTGTCCGTCGTCCTGACTTTTTTGAGCAGGTGGTGCCTGCTCCAGATCGGTGACGGCCTGTTTCAAATCCTTCAACAGCAAATCGGCCATATCACGGGAAAACCCTTCGCGAATGACCAGCCGTAATACGGCCAGTTCGGTGGCGTCTTGCGGCAAGGTATAGGCGGGCACCTGCCAGCCGCGCAAGCGCAACTTTCGGGACACGTCGAATACCGTGAAGCGTGAACTGTCTTTGAGCCGCATGGCAAACACCGGGATACTGCTGCCATCACTGAGCAGCATGAAAGGACCCATGCGGGCAATACTCCCGGAAAGCCACAAGGCTGTATCACGCAGGTTACACATGATCCGCGTGTACCCCGCGCGGCCCAGGCGCAGCAGGTTGTAGTACTGCCCGATGATCTGATTGCCCGGTCGTGAAAAATTGAGGGTAAAGGTGGGCATGTCTCCGCCGAGATAATTGACATGGAATATCAGCTCCTCGGGTAGATGGGATTCGCCACGCCAGAGCGCCCAACCGACACCGGGATACACCAGTCCATATTTGTGACCCGATGTGTTGATGGAAACAACATTGGGCAAACGAAAATCCCAAACAAGATCAGGTTGCAGAAAAGGCGCGACAAAACCTCCGCTGGCGGCGTCCACGTGGATCGGCACCTGCAGGCCGGTCTTCTTGTTGTGGTCAACCAGCGCATCGTGAATTTCGGCAATGGGGTCGAACGCACCGGTAAAGGTTGTCCCCAGCACCGTGACCACGCCTATGGTGTTTTCATCCACCCGTGCCAGCACTTCCTCGGGTTCAATGGTGAAACGATCCGAACGCATCGGGATATAGCGCGGCTCCACCTCCCAATAGCGGCAGAACTTTTCCCAGACAACCTGCACACTGCGTCCCATCACCAGATTGGGTGTGGTTGCTGACGCACCTTTCTGCTGACGGCGTTTGCGCCAGTTCCACTTGAGGGCCATGCCTGCCAGCATGACCGCCTCGCTGGATCCTATCGTGGAACTACCCATCGGGTTTTCATCCGGATTCGCATTGAATAACCGGACCAGCATATTCACACAGCGCGTTTCGATTTCCGCCGTCTGGGGATATTCATCCTTGTCGATCATGTTTTTTTCGAAGGTTTCCGCCATCAGTTTCTCGGCTTCCGGCTCCATCCAGGTGGTTACGAAAGTGGCCAGGTTCAGGCGGGCATTACCATCCAGCATCAACTCGTCATGAATCATCCGATAGGCAGTTTGGGCGGGCATCTCGTCGTCTGGCAGACGGTATTTGGGGATGCTGTGGTCCATGGTGCGTGAACCATAGGCGGGGGTAAGATCGCTGTCTTCGGCGTAGCGTTCAACCATGTCGTGACTCCTTTAAATACGATGTTGGCGGCATTTTGAAGACAGTGCGTTTCAGCATTTCAGGTGCATGCCTTCGCAAAGGGCCATGCTGCGAACTTACGACCCATTGCATCGATCAGCAGCATAGCGGACAGGGGTTCGAGCCCGAGCGCGCTACCCGAGTGCTATGCGCACTCGATGCTCGCTGGCGTCGTCCATCAGGGGAACACGGACGCCTGTCCCGATCAATGCCTTGGGGTCGGCATCGATGCCGTCGAGTACGACACCTACGACGCCACTGCACACACCCAGCGGGTTTTGTACTTCAATCGTATAGCGCGAGGAACGGTAGCGATAAACGATGTTGAAACCTGGCCAGGTCTTGGGAATGCACGGATCGATCAGCAGGTGATCGCCGCATGGATAAAAACCGAGAATCGCTTCGACTCCGGCACGATAAAGCCAGCCGGCTGAACCGCTGTACCAGGTCCAGCCGCCACGCCCGGTCAACGGCTCGACCGAATACACGTCGGCACAGGAAATGTATGGCTCGACCTTGTAGCACTCGATCGCCTCGGGGCTGTCGGCGTGTCGGATCGGATTGAGGATGTCAAACAACTCGCCGGCCTTGTTACCTTCGCCGAGACCCGCCCACGCGAATATCGACCAGATTGAGCCATGCGTGTACTGGCCTCCGTTCTCGCGAATGCCCGGTGGATAACCCTTGATATAGCCAGGCTCCTGATCAGTGCATTCAAACGGAGGTGTGAACAGCAGCGCGATCGTGTTGTGGCGATCGATCAGTCGGGTATCGACTGCCTGCATGGCCGACACCGAGTGCGAAGGATCGGCTTGCCCTGACATGACACTCCATGATTGGGCAATTGCGTCGATCTTGCATGCATCATTGCTGCTCGAACCGAGCGGCGAGCCATCGTCGTAATAACCACGGCGATACCATTGGCCATCCCAGCCCGCGGCCTCGATCCCGGTCTTTACGGTCGCCGCGAATGCTTTCCATCGCTGCACGCGTTCGTGGTCGTGGCGCTCCAGCGCGAGCGGCGTGAAACGCCTGATCGTGTCGAGCAACAGCCACGCAAGCCACACACTCTCCCCCTTGCCACCCAGGCCGACCTGGTTCATTCCATCGTTCCAGTCGCCGGTGCCAAATAGGGGCAATCCGTGCGCTCCCAATGAAAGGCTGCTGTCGAGCGCACGCGCGCAGTGCTCGTATACGCTGCCCAGTTGGCTGGACACGACAGGCTGGAAGAACGATTCGTTTTCTCCGTCCTTGAGCAGCTCGCCCTGCAGAAAAGGCACGCTCTCGTCGAGCACGGCTGCATCTGCGGTGGTAGCGACGTAGTGCATCACAACGTAAGGCAGCCAGATGCGATCGTCGGTGATGCGGGTACGAATGCCCTGCCCCGATGGCGGCAGCCACCAGTGCTGCACGTCACCTTCGACAAATTGCCGACCGCTAGCGCGCAAAAGATGTTCGCGGGCGATCTTCGGCTGCGCGACGCACAGCGCCATCACGTCCTGCAGCTGGTCGCGAAATCCGTACGCACCGCTCGATTGATAGTACGCCGTGCGTGCCCACACGCGGCAGGCAAGCGCCTGGTAGAGCAGCCAACCGTTGAGCATCAGGTCCATCGCGCGGTCCGGGGTATGTACCTGCACGGTTTCGAACATGTCGTCCCAGAACGACACGACCTCCTGCAGCACGACCTGGGGATCGGCCGCCCGGTACTTGCCGATGAGTGCTTGAGCCTCGGTCGTGGATTCGGATTGGCCGAGGAAGAACACGATTTCGACCTGCGCATCGATGTTCAATTCGATGCTCGTCTGCAACGCCGCGCAGGGGTCGAGCGCGGCGCCGACGCGACCGGACAGCCTGGCGTCACGCAAGAGTGCTGCTGGTCGATCGACAGCGCCCAGATCGCCGAGAAACTCGTTGCGATCACCCGTCCAGGAGGACTGCGATCCACCCAGATCCGCAAACGCAATACGTTTGCCCAATTGCGGCCGCCATGCGTTGCGCGCAAACAGTGCGCCGGTCGCCGGGTCGATGCTCGTCACTACATAGGGCGTCGGCGTTGTGCCGTTCGCACCAAGTGCCCATTCGACATACGCCGTCAGCGACAACCGCCGAACGCGACCGGATCGGTTGCAGATACGCAAACGGGACAATTTGATCGGATCGCAGGTCGGTACGAATTGCGTCAACTCGGTTTCGATTCCATGCGCAGTGTGGCCATAACGGCTGTACCCATGGGCGTGCTCGATCCGGTAGCTGGAGGTCGGCACGCGGATCGGCAACGCAGTCGCGCTCCAGAGTTCCCCACTATCGATATCACGCAGATAAAGCACTTCGCATGGACTGTCGCTGACAGGGTCGTTCGGCCAAGGCGTCAGCGGATTGAGCTGGCTATTGACCGCAAAGGTGTGACCCCCGCCATCCGCAGTGGCCAGAAAGCCGAATTGCGGATTGGCAATGACATTGGTCCATGGCATCGGCGTGCAGCGCTCAGCGTCAAGCGTGATCACATAGGTGCGTCCTGAATCGGCGAACCCGCCGTAGCCGCAATCGAATTGGGTCGCCTTCGAGGTGTGGTCCAGAAGACTGCTGCTGGAGACAGCAGGCGCCTTGCGCATGACCAAAGTCGCAGGCGTGGGCCTGGCGGTGGGCGCAAGCGTTGCAGCACTGCCGACATGCGCAGATTGAGCAAGCACCTCGGGGCTTTCCACCGCGCGATCCATTCCGCCCTGCGCTGCATCCAGAACCACGCGGGCCACGGCAGCCAATCCATCGCGCAAGCCTTGATCGATGTCGTGATCGCGCAACACGAACACCGCCTTGTCCGAAGCATTCTTGTCTGACTGCAGTTTCTGGTTCTGCTTGGTTGCCAGCGCCTGCAGTGCGGCCCAGAGCGGATCTTCATCGCTGACCGAAGCGCCATCCAGAAGCACCACATCAACGCAAAGTCGCCGTCCGCGCAAGAACCGCTGCGCTTGGAGCAACCCACGCACATGGTCGAGATCTGCAAGCTCGTCGATCCGCATTGAAATGATCGGTCTGTCTCCGGAAATACCCTTCGCCCAGAGCACCGGCGCACCACCGCTTGCAGCCGCGATCTGCACGGCCGGCCCGCGCCACAAAGCGTCTGCATACAGCAACGGATAGACCAGACGCTGACAGCGCTGCGTTGCTGTCTTGCCGATTGTGAGGCGTTCGCTCTCGTTGGCCACATATAGCTTTGCACTCGCATGCGCGATGCCGAAGGTGCCTTGCGCGGCCCGATCGCGGGCCATCGCGAGCGCTGCATCACGGGTCGCAGCAGCACACGTCCAGAATTCGATCCTCACGCTTTCGCCTGCTGCGACTTTCACGCGCCGACGCAGGCTGAAGACGGGATCGAGCACGCATCCCGCCGTATTCGACAGCGTGCAATCGGGCCGCATCGCCAAGGCATTGCGCAAGCTGCGTCCACGCCCGATGAATCGAGCGCGATCGCTTTCGAACTCGGACGTCTTTGTTGCATCTTGCGCGACGGCAACATGCGCAGCCCATACATGCGGATCGTCGGGAGCACGATGACGCCGCGTCGCGAGGAGGATGCCGTCCTGCTCCACCCATTCGGTCACGACGAACATCTTCGAAAATGCAGGATGCGTTGCATCAGCCGCATCGGAACCGAGCACGAGTTCGGCGTAGGAGGTCACGCTGATATTGCGCACAGTATCGCCATGATTGACGAGGGTGATTGCACGGACTTCTGCATCGTGCTCGCCGTCGACCATGACGTCGAGTACCGTGGTGAGCGTTTCCCCGCGTCGCTGAAAGCGGACGCCCACATCGGACGGCATGACCGCGTAGTCATGCTCAGGCAAGCCGCATGGTTGCATGCCGGCCGACCAGACTTCGCCGCTGTCCATATCGGTGAACAGGATGTAGCTTCCCCATGCGTCGCAGGTGGGGTCTTCGCGCCAGCGCGTTATCGCAAGATCGTTCCATCGGCTGAAGCCGGACGCCACGTCGGTGAGCATCACGGTGTAATTGCCGTTGGAAAGCAGGCGCGCGCGCCTGGCGGCTATGACTTGCAACGGCATGGGGTCCGTTCCTTTGAAATTCCTGCGGCGACTTCAATTGCGTTACCGCATGTTTGACGTATGCACTTCACGTTACGCCAGCTTCAAGGCAGGTATGGCGCCGCGTCCACGCTGGGCGTTGCCAGCTCGATCGCTACCCAGTCTGAACCGGACAGCAGCATCCGTCTGTACGCTGCCGAACGCCGCCATACGAGCCGGGTTCGCACCGAAGCCACTTCGGTCCGGAATCTGCAGCGTCTCGTCATTCCACCGAGGCATGGGACAAGAATCCAACGATGGATGGAATCGCGCCGTACGCCGTGGATTGCGGTGAAGGACGCTGGACCGTCGATGAGGCAATCGGCCTGGCCGTGACCGCGCCAGTGATGACCCTGTCGCTCATTGAGCGACTGCGCTCTCGCGATGTCGAATCATTCACCGACAAGCTGGTATCCGCGATGCGCAACAAATTCGGTGGCCACCCGATCAAGTCCGAAGCGAGAGCGCCTGCAGCCATTTCCGGGTCAGGGGTTGCTGAGTTTCCTGGCGTGCGCCACCACGTTGTCGACGGTGAAACCGAATTCGGGAAGCAGGATTGCGGCCGGGGCGGAGGCCCCGAAGTGATTGATCCCGAGGATGTCGCCATGCGCACCGGTGTATCGTTCCCAGCCTTGCGTAACGCCCAGCTCCACGGCAAGTCGCGCGCTCACTTCCGGCGGCAGCACCGCATCGCGGTATGACTCTGGCTGGGACTCGAACAACGCCCAGCTCGGCATCGAAACACAGCGCACGGCGGTCCCCTCACTTTGCAAAAGCTCAGCGGCCGCCAGGATGAGACCGACTTCCGAGCCGCTGGCGATGAGGATGAGCGAGGGCTGGCCATGCTCGGCTTCGCTCAGTACGTATGCACCGCGCCGCAGACCTTCTGCGCTGCCGTATCGGTTGCGGTCAAGAGTGACCAAGTCCTGTCGAGTCAGCGCAAGCAGTACCGGTCGATCGCGGGTTTCCATGGCGACTTTCCATGCCACCGCGGTCTCGTTCGCATCGCAGGGCCGGATCAGGACAACGTTGGGAATCGCGCGCAAGTTGGCCAACTGCTCCACCGGCTGATGTGTCGGCCCGTCTTCGCCCAGCGCAATGCTGTCGTGGGTGAAGGCGTGCACGACATGAATGCCCATCAACGCGGCCAGCCGGATCGCCGGACGCATGTAGTCTGAAAAAATCAGGAACGTGGCCCCGTAGGGTACGAAGCCGCCGTGTGCGGCCAGCCCATTGACGATGGCGCCCATGGCGTGTTCGCGAACGCCTGAGTGCAGGTTTCGGCCTTTGCGGCTCCACCCGGCCGCGTCCGAACCCTGGGTGTCCTCTCCCGACGTCACGTGCGGGTTGAAATCGCCCAGCCCTTTCAGTGCGGTATGCGTGGATGGATCCAGATCGGCCGAGCCGCCGAAAAGCGCGGCCACCTTCGCCGAGATGGCATTCATCACGATGCCTCCTGCGACACGCGTGGACATGCCCTTGGCATCGGCGGGAAATGACGGAATGTCCTCGTCCCAGCCGCTTGCCAGTTCGCCGCGCAGGCGTTGTTGCAGTTCTCTTGACTGCCCGGGGAATGCCTTGTCGTAGGCGTCAAGACGACCATTCCATTGCGTTTCTGCCTTCAGGCCGCGATCCAGCGCCTGGCGAAAATGCGCAAGCGCCGGCGCCGGAATCAGAAACGTCGGCTGGACCGGCCATCCCAGTTTCTGTTTCGTCTTCCTCACGTCCTCGACGCCAAGCGGCGAACCATGCGCCAGGAAGCTGTCCTGCTCGGGCGAACCGAAACCGATATGTGTGCGCACCAGGATCAGCGATGGCCGCGCGGCTTCGGCACGTGCAGCATCCAGGGCGGCGTGGATCGCGGCAACATCGTTACCATCGGCGACGCTGATGGTCTGCCAACCATAGGCCTGGAAACGTCTGGCGCGATCTTCGGTAAAGGTCATATCCGTGCCGGCCGACAAGGTGACGGAATTGTCGTCGTACAGGCAAATCAGCTTGCCTAGCTTCAAGTGTCCTGCCAGTGACGCGGCTTCGGATGCCAGTCCCTCCATCAGGTCGCCATCGCTGACGATCGCCCAGGTGTGATGGTCAATCAGCTGATGGCCGTCGCGGTTGTAGCAAGCTGCAAGATGCGCCTCGCCGATCGCCATGCCAACCGCGTTCGCCAATCCCTGGCCGAGCGGACCCGTAGTCACTTCGACGCCCGGCGTGTGGCCACGTTCGGGATGCCCCGGCGTCTTGCTTCCCCACTGGCGGAAATTCTTGATATCGTCCTGCGAAAGATCGTAGCCGGTCATGTGCAGCAGGCTGTAGAGCAGTGCCGAACCATGCCCGGCCGAGAGCACGAATCGGTCGCGATCGACCCAGTGCGGATTCTCCGGATGGTGCTTGAGGTGCCGGGTCCACAGTACGTAGGCCATTGGCGCGGCACCAAGCGGCAGGCCAGGATGACCACTTTCGGCCTTCTGCACCATGTCCACCGACAGGAAACGTAGTGTGTCGATACATTGCTGGTCGAGATTTTCGGACATGGTGATACCTTGCACAGGTTGGGTTGACGCCATGGCACTTCAGGCAATGGCCGCGTCGACGATCTGCTGGGCCTCCTTGAGGATCTCTTTCAGGTGCCCCTCATGGTTGAAACTTTCGGCGTAGATCTTGTAGATCGCCTCGGTGCCGGATGGCCGCGCTGCAAACCAGCCGTTGGCGGCAATCACCTTGATCCCGCCAATCGCTGCTTTGTTGCCGGGTGCATGGTCGAGCACTTGTTCAATTTTCTCGCCTGCCAATTGATCGAGCTGCAACTGATCTGGCGACAACTTGGCCAGCTTGGATTTCTGTTCCGGCGTGGCGGCCGCTTCGACCCGATCGGCGAAAGGGGTGCCAAGATCGCGTGTGAGTTGCGCATACAGTTCGCTCGGATCCTTGTCCCGTCGCGCGAGGATTTCCGCCGAGAGCAACGCGGGCACAAGACCATCCTTGTCGGTGGTCCATACCGAACCGTCGTGACGCAATAGCGACGCGCCTGCACTTTCCTCGCAGCCGAAGCCCAGCGAGCCATCGAACAGTCCCTGCGAAAACCATTTGAAGCCGACCGGCACTTCAAGCAGATTGCGTCCCAGCCGCTTTGCAACACGATCGATCAGCGCGGTGCTCACTACGGTCTTGCCGACACCGGCCTGCGTACTCCACTGGGGTCGATGTTGGAACAGATCATCGATCAACACCGAAAGATAGTGATTGGGCTGCATCAATCCGCCGCTGTGGGTGACGATGCCATGGCGGTCATGGTCGGTATCGCAAGCAAAAGCGATGTCGTACTGGTCCTTGAGTCCGATAAGCCGTTGCATCGCGTATGACGAGGAAGGATCCATCCGGATCTTGCCATCCCAGTCCACGGTCATGAATGCGAATTGCACATCGACTTCCGTGCTGACCACAGTCAGATCAAGTTGATAACGTTCGGCAATGGATGCCCAGTAGTGCACACCGGCACCGCCGAGCGGATCGACGCCCATGTGAATGCCGGCGCTGCGGATCGCTTCCAGATCGATCACATTGACCAGGTCAGCGACATAGCTGTTCAGATAGTCGTGCTGCCGTGTCGTCGCAGCCTTGCGCGCCTGCATGAACGGCATGTGCCTGACTTGTTTGAGGTTGCCTTCAAGCAGCTCATTGGCGCGTTTCTGGATCCAGTCGGTGACCTCGGTGCTCGCGGGACCCCCGTTTGCAGGGTTGTACTTGAAGCCGCCGTTGTCCGGCGGATTGTGTGATGGTGTGATGACGATGCCGTCGGCCAGTCCGGACGAGCGGCCACGGTTATGGACCAGAATCGCGTGCGAGATGGCCGGCGTCGGCGTGAACTCTCCGTTCGTCGAAATCATCGCGTGCACGGCATTGGCAGCAAGCACTTGCAACGCGGTTTCGAACGCGGGCTGCGATAACGCATGCGTATCTGCGCCGATGAACAATGGTCCGTCGATCCCCTTGCTCTTTCGCAAGTCGCAGATCGCCTGACTGATCGCCAGGATATGCTGTTCGTTGAAGCTGCAATTGAGCGAGCTGCCGCGATGTCCGGACGTGCCGAAGCTCACGCGTTGCTCCGGCACATCCGGATCGGGCTTCAGATCGGCATAGGCGGCCAGCAATTTGGGTACATCGACGAGGATCGATTTCGGTGCGGGCAAACCCGCAAGTGAACTGATCTTCTGGCTCATGCGACGCCTCCCGGATGGTCGCTGTCGCGCAATTGGCGATAGCGACGGATCAACGCATTGGTCGAACTGTCATGGGAAAGGTTCGGCAAGGTTTTCGGGCTGAGCTCGGCGATGGTTTTCCGGGCCAACTGCTTGCCCAGTTCAACACCCCACTGATCGAACGAGTCGATGTTCCAGATCACGCCTTGCACGAAGACGCTGTGTTCATACAGCGCCACCAGGGTACCGAGAGCATGCGGGGTAAGTTTGGCAGCCAGAATCGTGTTGCTTGGCCGGTTGCCCTCGAATGTGCGGTGCGGCACCAGGGCTTCGTCCGTGCCTTCGGCGCGGACCTGGTCTGCGGTCTTGCCGAACGCCAGCGCCTCGCCCTGCGCGATCAGATTCGCCATCAACACATCATGCTGATCGCCAAGCGCATTCAGCGGCTGGCCGAATCCGATGAAATCGCAAGGCACGATGCGCGTGCCCTGGTGGATCAATTGAAAAAAGGAATGCTGCCCGTTGCTGCCGGGCTCGCCCCAGTAGACCGGACCCGTGGCGTAGCCGACTTGCTTGCCGTCGAGCGTGACGTGCTTGCCGTTGCTCTCCATCGTCAACTGTTGCAGATAGGCCGTAAAGCGCTTCAGGTACTGATCGTACGGCACCACCGCAACGGTCGCCGCAGCGAGGAAATTGTTGTTCCAGACTGCAAGCAACGCCATCAGCACCGGCAGATTGCGCTCCAGCGGAGCAGAGCGGAAATGCTCGTCCATCGCGTGGAAGCCAGCCAGCATCTGGCGGAAATGATCGGGGCCGATCGCCAGCATCGTCGACAGACCAATGGCCGAATCCATCGAGTAACGGCCGCCGACCCAGTCCCAGAAGCGGAACATGTGCGCGCTGTCGATGCCGAATTTTTGGACTTCCTCGGCGTTGCTCGAAACGGCGACGAAATGTTTGGCGATCGCATGTTCGGTTCCGCTTTGCTTGAGCAGCCACGCGCGTGCGGCATGCGCATTGGTCATGGTCTCGAGCGTCGTGAAGGTTTTCGAGCAGATGATGAACAACGTCTCGTTCGCGTCCAGATCATGGGTGGCTTCAACGAAATCCGTGCCATCGACATTGGAGACGAAACGGAACCTCATGTCTCGACGGCTGTAATGGCGCAATGCCTCATAGGCCATGACCGGACCGAGATCGGACCCGCCGATGCCGATGCTGACGATGTTGCGAATGCGCTTGCCGCTGTGTCCCAGCCAGGTGCCATCACGGACCTGCTCGCAGAATTCGGCCATGCGGTCGAGCACTGTGTTCACGTCTTCAACAACATCCCTGCCATCGACCGATATTTTTTCGCCGGCCGGGGCGCGCAACGCAATATGCAACACTGCGCGCTTTTCCGTCGTGTTGATGCGTTCGCCGCGGAACATCGCCTGGATGCGCTCGGGCACACCGCAGCACTCGGCCAGTTCACGCAGCAGGCGCATCGTTTGGTCAACGATGCGCTGTTTTGAATAATCAAGGTACAGGCCGCAGGCTTCCACCGTGAAGCGTTCGCTGCGCGTTGAATCGGCCGCAAACAGATCCCTCAGGTGCTGCTGACCGCTCTGGGCAAAGTGCTTCTTGAGCGCCTGCCATTGCGGACGAGTGACCAGATCCGGACTGGTCATCCTGCGGCCGCCGCTTTCGCCTTCGTTTCGAGGTGATTCGTCTTGTCGGCGACCCGCTGCAACAGTTCCTGCCACGACCGGACGAATGCCTGCGCGCCCTCCACCTGCAATCGCGTGGCCCATGTGTCGATATCGATGCCCGACTTTGTGATTTCCGCGATGATCACATCGGCATTGCCGCCATCGGGTGATATCGCACCCTGCAGCACGCCGTGATCGGCGAATGCATGCAGGGTCTTTTCAGGCATGGTGTTTATCGTATCGGGCGCGGCGAGTGCGCTGATGTAGAGCGTGTCGGGTGCCGATGCATCCTTGGTTCCCGTACTTGCCCACAACACGCGTTGCGGCTGCGCGCCGGCAGCGGCGAGTTTCTGCCAGCCGGATGAAGCGAGCAATTGGCGATATGCTCGATAGGTTTGCAGGCCTACGGCGACCCCGAGTCGATTGTGCAAATGCTTCGGCAACCGTTTGTTGCCGGCGACGTCCCAGCGACTGATGAACAGCGAAGCGACCGAGGCGACTTGAGGATCCCGTCCGGCCGCGATCCTGCGTTCGATACCGCGCATATACGCTTCGGCGGCGGCAAGATATTGCCTGCATGAAAACAGCAGCGTCACATTGATCGGAATACCGAGAAAAATCGCCTCCTCGATCGCGGGAATGCCTTGCGGCGTTCCTGGAATCTTGACCAACAGGTTGTCCTGCCCGGCTTGCGCATGGATCTGTCTCGCCGCTGCGATCGAGCCCTTGGTGTCGGCTGCGAGCAAAGGCGAGACCTCCATCGAGACCCAGCCATCGACTTGATGGGTCGCGTCGAAGACCGGGCGAAAAAGCGCGGCGGCGCGGCGCAGATCATCCAATGCAAGGTCGATGAACAGGGCTTCACCGTTCAGACCCGCCATCGTCCTTGTGCGAATCGCCGCGTCGTATGCATCGCCTTCGCCAATCGCGGCATCGAAAATGCTCGGATTGGAGGTCAGCCCGGTAATCGAGTCCTCGGCAATGTAACGGGCCAGCGTACCGTCATCGAGCAATGTGCGCGTGATGTTGTCCAGCCATAGGCTTTGGCCGAGATCATGTAGTTGCTTGGTGGCTTTCATGAAGACCTCACTATCCAGGATTAGGCAGTCGCGCGGTTGCGCAGAGTGGAAGGGTCCAGCTCGAGGAGGTCGCCGATGCCTTCAACGACGACGTCGGGCGGGCGATATCCCTTGCTGTTGTCGGGATCCAGCGCGTAGTGTCCCTGGCGCACGAATACCGTGGTCAGACGATCCCCGAGGACCTCTTTCATCGCCTGGAGAATCCGCGGCTTGTCGTCGATGATGATGTAGTGCCGCGCCGGGAACCGGCGGACCACCGCATCCAGCATCTGTTCCTTGTGGATGTAGATCAGCACACGGCCGCTGACCGCGTCCCAAAGTCCGGAACACTGCACCTTGCGTGGCTGAAACACCGCGTCGCCATCGGACAGGATGACGGTCCGACCATGGTTGCCCAGATGCTGGATGACATCGAGAGCTGCCGGATAAAGCCTTCGTGCAAACGGATAGTCCACCAGAAATGACGACATGAGAAGCAATCTCGGCTCATCCAGGTTGCTCACTCGATAACGCTGCAAGGCGCCCAGAAAATCCGCGTAGCCGAGCTCTTCCCGCAATGACTCATAGATATCCATGTATTGCTGCCTGGACTCGGCGCCGAACTCATGCTCGAGGTGATCCTTCAGGTCCGCCTCGAACCGGTCGTTGTCGAGCAGCGTGTTGTCGACATCAAGCAAAAATACGCTGGTGCCCGTGGTCGTCATGGTCGTGCCGGCTCCGCCGCGGGGTTGTGCCAATGGCCGTCACTCGCGATGAGCGCATCAGCCTCACTGGGTCCCCAACTGCCGCATGCGTAGGACAGGGCACGATGGTGGTTCTCCAGAACCGGCTCGACCACCGTCCACGCGGCTTCGACAGCGTCCTCGCGGGTGAACAAAGCGCCGTCGCCCACCATGGCGTCACCCAGCAGGCGCGTGTAGGGCGCTTCATCGCCAGGCTGATTTTCGAGCAAGTAGAGCTCACGCTGATCACCGATGAACTGCTTTCCGGCGCGCTTGACGCGCGCAGCCAGTGCAACGGCGGATCCGGGAGAGATCCGGAAACGCAGATAATTGGCGCGCCCACTTGTCGGTGTCGAGTCATCGAACAGCTTTTGCGGTGGCGGCTTCAATTCGACCAGAACCTCGGTCGCCGTCGTCGCCAGACACTTGCCGGAGCGCAGGTACCATGGCACACCCTCCCAGCGCCACGAATCGATGAAAACCCTCAGGGCGCACAAGGTTTCGACATCGGAGTTCTTGTCCACGCCCTGTTCTTTCAGGTAGCCGTCGTACTGCCCTCGCACAAGATCGTCCGGCTGCACAGGACGCATGGCCTGGAACACTTTCGCTTTCTCGACATGTACCGCGCCAAAGCCCTGGTAAGCCGGCGGTTCCATGGCAAGCAACGCGACAATCTGGAAAAGATGGTTCTGGACGACGTCGCGCAGACATCCCGCCGTTTCGTAGAACGAGCCACGCGCGCCCACTCCGAAATCTTCCGCCAGGGTGATCTGGACACTCGCTACGCAGTTGCGATTCCAGATCGGTTCCAGGAACGAATTAGCGAAGCGAAAGTACAGGATGTTCATGATCGCTTCCTTCGCCAGAAAGTGATCAATACGGAAGATTGAACCGTCCGGAAACGCAGACTTCAGGATGCTGTTGAGCTGTTTCGCCGAGGACAGATCACGACCAAATGGTTTCTCCACCATCACCCGCGCCTGGTCGGCACAGCCGGATTTCTCCAGACCCGTGACGACAGTACTGAACAGGCTCGGTGGAATCGCCAGATAGTGGAGAGGTCGGCAAGAGTCGCCAAGCGCTTTTTTCAGTTTCCTGAACGTTCCCTTGTCGTTGTAGTCGCCTTCGATATATTGGAACCGGGCAGAGAGTTTCTTGAATGCGGCCTCGTCGACGTCAGTGCCGTGATCCTTGGCGAATTGCGCGAGGCTGTCATGGGCACGCTGCCGCAATTGTTCCAGGGTCCAGTTGGAGTGCGCCACACAGATGATCGGAAGATCCAGGCTGTCCTGGAGCATCATGGCCTGCAATGCTGGGTAGATCTGCTTGTAGGCCAGATCGCCGGTGGCCCCGAAAAATACCAGGGCATCCGATCTGGTGTTGGCTGTGTCCATTGGTCTTTCCATGGAACCCAATGCGGGTCGCGTGTTTCGGTGCGTGTTGTTTGATCGTCGAACTGTCGACGATCACGGGCGGCCATGATCCACTTGCACGTACCGCGGCATGCAGCTGCGGTCAAATCGCCCGGAGCACCACGATTACGCCGCAGCTTCTGAAACCACGACCTACAGGTACGTTTTTACTTCATGCACGTAGCTTCGCACTGTACGTTCACGCACATTGCGTTCCGATGATCGACGTTGCGATGAACGTGCGATGCCGCCCCCGTTGTGTACGAATGCCCCGCCTGGCTGTTCTGCGGTGACCTGCTCCCCGACTTCACCTCCACCTACGTCTGCACTCAGCGAACTCGAGTCATGCCCCGTCTTCCTTTCCCAACGGAGCATGCGCCAGATGCGACCTGGCACCCCATGAGCCGCTGGTGTGCTAGTCGGGGTTGCACGCACCAGCCAGCGCCAAGCTGCCGATCAGCAAGGCGATCAACCCCTGCGCCGCGATGCCGCCACGCACGACCCAGCGCAGCCAGGGGGAGGTGTGGTGAACGCCATGCATGGGGTGCGGGTTGTCATCACCGCCCCATGGGGTTGGTTGGCACAGGAAGAATGGTTTCGTGTAACCCCGAACGCAGGCAATCAAGTCGCCGAAGATTCTGCTTTTGATGTGTCGGGTTGCCGGGAGCGCATACGGATGTTGATCGCCGGCGAACAGGCGATGACCCAGCGCGGCGAGCGCATTGCCGATGCGTTTGTCGGCATCCTCGACGACCAGGGCCGTTCACTCGGCCAGGGATGGCTCAGTCGTTCGATTTGCCCGTGTCCTCATCGCTCGATTCAACCGGTTTGGACTCGGCAGAATCCTGCTGGCGCAGGAAGATGCTGAGCACGATGTATACGGCGATGGTGAGGTATTCCGCCTGCCAGGTTTCCAGCGTGGACGACCAGAACTGGGCGGAGACGAGGAACGCGCCGAAGGAGATCGGTGGCTGATGCTGCAACGCAAGTTGGGCGTTGTAGGCGAAGGCGCCGGAGACGATATGCAGCGCGAAAGTCAGTAAAAAAAGCCCGCCGAACATCACCGATAGCGAGTGTCGGTAGAGCCACGAAAAACCGGCTTCTATCGCATGCTTATCGCCTTGACTCTTGCGCGTGTCCGGATCACGTGAGTGAGGTGCACCGCGCTGGTAGAGGATGACGCTGAACACGATCAGCGAGGTCAACTGCAGGAAGGCGGCCTGCCAGTTGCTTGCCAGTTCCTGTAGATAACTGCTGCTGGCCATATTCTGCCAGTAGCTGATCGCTGCCTTGCCTTGCTGCGTCAACTGATCGTCCTGCAATCGCCAGCTGGCCACGCTGTGACCGACAAGGCAGATCACGAAGAGGGCGAACATCGCGAGCGAAAGGGAGTTGTCCTTGACAAACTGAAG
>NZ_JAQIBU010000340.1 GCF_027858935.1 Oleiagrimonas sp.
GAGTTTCCGGACGCGGCAAGCACATTCGCGCTGCGCGGCCCGGTCGGTCGCCTGGAGGTCAGCGTAGACCTGCCCGAATCGGGTCTGCGTGCAGGCGTGGCCATCGTCTGCCACCCGCATCCCGAGCACGGTGGCACCATGCACAACAAGGTCGTGACCATACTCGAACGCAGCCTGCGTGAATCGGGCCTGGCTACCGCGCGCTTCAACTTCCGTGGCGTGGGCGCCTCGGAAGGCGAATACGACGAAGGCCGCGGCGAAGGCGAAGATCTGGCCGCAGTAGTCGACTGGGTTCGCGCGCGGCGTGGCGATGACGCGATCTGGCTGGCCGGATTCTCTTTCGGCAGCTATGTCGCCCTGCGCAACGCGGCACGGCTGGGTGCAGACGCGCTGATCACGGTCGCGCCCCCTGTGGGGCGCTGGGATTTGGAGGGATTCGAGATGCCGGCCTGCCCGTGGCTGCTGATCCAGGGCGAGGAGGACGAGGTGGTCGACCCCGATGCCGTGTTTGCCTGGGCCGAAAAGCTCAAGCCGCACCCGAGCGTGGTGCGGATGCCCGAAACCAGCCACTTCTTCCACCGCCGCCTGATGGATCTGCGTGGTGCGGTCAAGAATGGCGTGCGCCCCTGGCTCCCCGCCAAGCGCAACGCATGAAGCAGCAGGCGGTACCCGCTGCATGAGCAAAGCATCGATGGATCCGGCCTGCCTGACGCCCGGGCAGCGCTATCGCGAGGGCGTGCAGACCCAGCGTTGGGAGGACGATGCTGCACAACACGAAGCCTTGGCCGAACTTGATCGCCTGCACCATTCGCTGGTCGCCGCATCCGGCGATGCCGGCATGCTCGAGCGTCTGCGCAGCCTGCTGGGGTCCTCCCGCAACGACCCGCCTGTCGGTCTGTATCTCTGGGGACGCGTGGGGCGCGGCAAGACTTTCCTGATGGACCTTTTCGCGGCCAGCCTGCCGCATGGCATCGTGCTGCGCCGGCACTTTCACCGCTTCATGCGCGAGATCAACGCCCAACTGCGTGAGCTCAAGCAGCAAAGCAATCCTTTGCAGCAGGTGGCCCAGGACATCGCCAACCGTGCAAGGGTCCTTTGTCTGGATGAATTCATTGTCCAGGACATCGGTAACGCGATGATTCTGGGCGAACTGCTGAAGGCACTTTTCGACCGCGGCGTGGCCCTGGTGACCACCTCCAACACCGCCCCCGAAGACTTGTATGCCGATGGCCTGCAGCGGGCACGCTTCGTGCCTGCCATCGTGCTGATCAAGCGCCACTGTCACGTGCGGCAGTTGGCTTCAGGCCATGACTGGCGCCTGCGCGCGCTGGAACAGGCGTCGATCTACCATACGCCGACAGGCAGGACGGCCGGTCAGGCCCTGAGGCGCATCTTCAACGACTATGCGCAAGGCGAGATCCAGGAGGATGGCCACCTGGACGTCAATGAGCGACCGATCCCGGTCTGTAGACACGCTGTCAACATTGCCTGGTTCGAGTTCGACGCCCTGTGCGACGGCCCGCGCGGAAATGATGATTACATCGAACTGGCCGAACGCTACCCGGCCGTGATCATCGCCAACGTGCCGGTTTTCGGCACCTACAACAACGATCCCGCGCGGCGTTTCATCCATCTGGTCGATGAGTTCTACGACCGCCACGTGAAGCTGGTGCTTTCGGCCGCCGCCCCGATCATCGACCTGTATGAGGGTGATCGCCTGCGCGCCGAATTCGCGCGCACCGAGTCGCGCCTGATCGAGATGCAGAGCAAAGACTACCTGGCCCTTGCGCACGGCGCCTGAAGCTAGCGTGTGACGGACGCTGCCCGGGCTGGACGCAGGTGGCCGCTCTTGACGAAGACGGTGCAACCCGATGCGCTGGACCATCGCGTTATCGAATCGGCAGGCCGGCGCAGCCAGGTTCCGCGCGGGTGGACCATTCCGGCCTCTTCCAGCGTGCCTTGCAGCACCAAAGCCTCCATGCCACCGCCGTGCCGATGGTCGGCTACCGACGTTTCCGGAGCCAGACGCAGGATGGCCGCTCGTTCGCCACGGAACCCTCCCAGGGGCATCAGTTCCAGCCCCTGCGTGGCACTGGATCTCCAGCGCAGCGCAGCGCTGTCGCACACGACGCGATGCGGGTCGTCCGGATCCATGTGCCGCAGCTTCACGAAGATCACGCAGCCCTCCGGCGTGCGCGGCGCATGGGCCGAGCCGGGCGGATTGCGCAGGTAGGTTCCGGCCGGATACTCGCCGAACTGGTCACCGAACACGCCCTCCAGCACCAGGATTTCCTCCCCGAGCGGATGTCTGTGCTCCGGGAACTGCGCGGTTGGCGCATAGCGCACCAGTGAAGTGGCACGCGCCATCTCGGCGCCGTTGCGCTCGATCAGGCGGCGTTCAACGCCGGCCGCCGGCGAAGCGGTCCACGGCAATGTGGACGTATCGACAGTCGCCGGACAGCGCAGGTCCGCATGCAGCTTCATGGGTGTGGTCAAGGCCATCGGTGGATTCCGGAACAGGCTGGAGAGGATGGACCAAATCGCGGTGAGCGGTCCTGGATTTGACGTTAGTGTGGCGCAGGCGTGTAGCGCAAGGTCAGGTACGCGGTACGTCCGAGCTGGTTGAAGTAGTACGCGGTCTCGTAGCTGCGGTTGAACAGGTTGGCCAGACGCGCCTGCAGCTTCCAGCGCGAACGCAGCTGCCAGGCGGCGCGCACGTCGACCGTGGTGTAGCCGCCCAGGCGGTGCCGGTTGGCGGCATCGTCGTATCGGTAGGCATAGGCCTCGAAGGTCGTGCCCAGCGAAAAGGCACCGAATACCTTGTCCAGGTCAAACCGCGCGCTGCGCGGCGAGCGGCGGGGCAGCAGATTGCCGTTAGCGGGGCCACCGTCGCGGTTGACCGGCCGCATCCAGGTCAGACTGCCGTTCAGCATCCAGCCTCGCCAGTCGCCGCCGAACTGGCCCTCCAGTCCGCGGATGCGGGCACGACTGATGTTGCCCGGGGTGTAATGGCTGTCCAGGGCGATCAGATCCTTGATGGTGTCCTGGTAAGCATCCACACGCCAATGCCAGTGCCGCTTGCGTGCCCCCAGCCCCAGCTCCAGGTTGCGCGAGCGTTCGGGTCTGAGGTTGGGGTTGGAACTGGGCGCAAAGCCGGGATAAGAGGGGTAGTACAGGTCATTGAAGGTGGGTGCATGGAAGGCCGTCCCCCAGGAGGCCGTGAGCAACATGCCTCCGCCAAGATGGACGCCCCAGGCGACCGATCCGGTGGCGTGATCGCCAAATTGCTGGTTGTGGTCACGGCGCGCGCCCAGATGCACTTCCTGGGCACCGAATCGCCCCTGGTACAAGGCGTAAGTCCCCACATTGCCGAGCGAGGTCCGCAGGTACGCGGTGTCGCTGTCCAGTTGCTCGCGCTGGGCATCGACACCCACGGTCAGCACCTGCTGGCGGCCCAGGGTGATGTCGTTCTGCCAGCCGACCTGGTCGCGCCGCGAATTGCCGAAGCCGGTGAAGTGCCCGTTGTGGTAGTTGCTGGCCCGGTCGAGGTTCTGGCCCGCACTCAGGGTCACCTTCCAATCCTCCAGCGGGCGGGTCTCCAGACGCGCACCGGCCACCTGCTGCACATGGCGGCTCTGGTTCTGGAAGCTGCCGTCATAAGCCACGAAACTGGTATTGCGAAGGACATTGCCCACCAGTTCGGTGCCATTGCTCCAACGGTAGCCGGCATTGACCAGGGCATTCAGGCTGCGGTAGCCATCGGCATCCGGTTCGTTGGTGAAACAGCCGGCGAAGACCGTGCCGGCGCCCAGCTTGCAGCTGTTGATGCCATGCGTGTAACGACCGCCCACGCTGAGGTTGTACCAGGCGTGCGCGTTGCCGCCCGCCAGACCAAACTGTCCGGCGCGGTACGTATGACTGCCAACCGTGACATGGAACGAGGGCGTCAAACCCTGACCGGCGCTGCCGTGCCGGGTGAAGATCTGGATCACGCCGCCGATCGCATCGGAGCCGTATACCGAGGAGCGCGGGCCACGCACGATCTCGATGCGCTGGATCTGATCGACCGGAATCTGTTCCAGCGCAGGAAGCCCGGCGCTGACCGAACCGACACGTACGCCGTCAATCAGCACCAGCGTATGCGTGGAACTGGTGCCGCGCAGGAACAGCGATGTCTGCTGCCCGATCCCACCGCTATTGGACAGGCTCACGCCCGGCAATCCACTCAGGAGGTCGACCATCGAGCGCGGCTGCAGGCGCACGATATCGGCATGGGTGATCAGCGTGACGGGCGCCAGCGTGTCGTCGATGGGCACGTCGGTGCGGGTGGCGGTCACCACCACCGGATCGAGGTTCGAGGACGATGCAACCTGAGCCGCTGTGGCGGTAGAGGCAGCGAGAGAGAAGAACGAAAGTGCCAGTGCGACGGCACTGCGCTTGAAGTCCAGGTCGAATCGTTTCACGAGCGTCTCCTTGCCGTGCGCCCCGCGCGACGGCCCATGCGATGAGAGCGGATCACGGCTGGATGGAAACGGAAGGCGCACGCCAGCGGAGGACGCGACACGCTCCGCGTCCGCCCACCGCGAACCACTGGAACACGCCGCGGCTGGGCCGCGGTCATGCGTCTCGGGCCGGTCTCCGGGCTCATGCTGCATCCCTTGCGGGATACGACCGGGCCACCTTCCCATGCCGCCAGGGGCACAGTGGTGAAAGGCCGGGCCGCCGGCATCAATCGATACCGACACGCACTTACCGTTGCGGGGGCAGCGCCGGAATCACACCGGCTTCCCGTTTCATCCCGCCACATGAATCTGCGCGGGACACCCGAAACGAAGACTCAGCCTAGCGCCATGCGTGCACCGGGACAAGCGTTGCTTCGCCTATCAACGGCAAACGACTGATTTGCCGGGAATAAGCATATTTAGCGTTGACGAACCGCTGCAAGCACAATATGTTGTGAGTTATCGGCGCAGGCATGCGCGAGAGCCGACGTCCGGTGACAATTCCCGGGGTCATGCTCACTGCCACCCATGGCATGCCTTGCAAACCGTCGCGTCATGGCGTCGTCGAGCTGACAAGCTCTCCCCCGGGTCAGCTCGGCGGCGCCACCTTGCGCGCCTTCCGCAGAAAAAAACCTTCCCCCGGCTGCGGGGGAAGGTGGTCGTGGTCGCCATGCGTGGTTGCGTCCTGAAAACGCGCCTTCGTGGAGCTCAGTGGTGCATGCTGCGCATCCATTTGGGGATCGCGATGCGGTACTCGTGCGGTGGCGTGTTGCCGGCCAGATAGCGCACAAAGTAATCCCAGCGACGACGCGTGGCGTACATGGTGCCGGTCACCCCGTAGCCGTGATGGACATTCGGGATGATCAACATGTCGAAGTCCTTGTTGGCCTTGATCAGCGCCTGGGCGACCAGCAAGGTCTCGCCCATCGGCACATTGTCGTCAATCGAACCGTGCACCAGCATCAGATGGCCCTTGAGGTTCTTGGCCACGTCCTGGTTGGCCTGGTTGTCGTAGTTGGTGGTTCCGTTCTTGTACTTGACCAGCAGGCCCTGGTACTTCTCGCCCCAGTCGTTCTCGTAGTTGCGGTTGTCGTGGTTGCCGCTCTCGGCCCAGCCGACCTTGAAGAAGTCGGGATAGCGGAACATTGCATCCGCGGTGGCATTGCCACCACCGGAGTGACCCCAGATACCGACGCGCGACAGGTCGATCCAGGGATAGCGCTTGCCGAGCTGCTTCAGACCCGCGACCTGGTCGGGCAACGTGTTGTCGCCCATGTCGCCGTACCAGTAATCATGGAAGGATTTTGAACGCCAGGGCGTACCCATGCCGTCGATGGCCACGACGATGAATCCCAGGTTGGCCATCGCCTGATGGTCGGCGCGTGAGGGCATGAAGCTGAAGGTGAAGATCGAGCCGGTCTGCGGGCCCGGGTAGATGTAGTCGATGACCGGGTACTTCTTGTGCGGATCGAAGTTGGCCGGCTTGAACATCATGCCGTACAGCGTGGTCTTGCCGTCGCGGGCCTTGACCGTGAACGGCACCGGCGGCACCCAGCCGGCCGCCTTCAGGCGCGAGATATCGGTACGCGCCAGGGTGGCGATGACATGGCCGTCCGCGGACGAGCGCAGCACCGTCACCGGCGGCGTGGTCGGCGTGGAATAGCTGTCGACGAAGTACCGGCCGTCCTTGGACATGGTGATGGTGTGGTCGGCGTTCTCCGGCGTCAGCAACACCGGCTTGCCACCGTCCAGGCCCACTTTCCAGAACTGGCGATAGTAGGGATTGACGCCCGAAGTGCGACCAACGCCCACAAACCACAACTCGCGCGTCTTGCGGTCCACGTGCAGCACCTTGGTGACATCGCCCGTGCCACGGGTAATGGCATGCAGCTCCTTGCCGTTCTTGAGCGAACGCAGGTACAGGTTGCCCCAATTGGTGCGCTCGGAAAACCAGATCGCCTCATTGCTGGCCGGCAGGTACTGCCAGTTCACCTTGCCATGGCCGCTTTCGTAGAAGGTCTTGACCGAGTCCTCGAACACGGTGCGCACGTCGCCATTGGCGGCGTTCACTACGTGGTACCACTCGTGGTGGCGGTCACGCGAGGTGGTGACCATGGCAAAGCTCTTGCTGTCCGGCGCCCACTTCACGTCGTCCCAGCTGCCGTTGCGGTCACAGTCGAGGTCGTCGCACAGGCTCGAGAGGCGCTGTTGCGGCTTCATCTTGACCCGCACCATCTTGCGGGTATCGACGTTGATCACCACCGGCTCGATCATGAACACGTGCTTGTCACCGGGCAGCGGGTATTTCCAGGCGTTGAGCTTGGGATGACCGACTCGCGTGCGCAGGGTGTACATGTTGCCGACCTTGCGCTGGTCCTGCTGATAGGTCACCACATGGGTGGAGTCGGGCGACCAGCGCACGATAGCGCCGTTGGAGTGCAGCCAGCCGGCGTTGTCGGTGGCGTAGCCGAAGTTCTTCACGCCATCGCTGGTCAACGGAAATTCGTCGCCGGTCTTCAGGTCGCGCAGCCACAGGTTCCAGCGGCGCACGAACACCTCCTTGGTACCGTCGGGCGAAAGCACGCCCGGCTCGTTTCGGGTCGATGAAATCTTGGCGCGGGATGCAGCGCTGCGGATGGCGCGGCCCTTTACGCACACGCCCTTGGCGCCGACATCGCAGGTGTACCACTTGCCATGAAGCGACAACTGCAATCGCCCGGACTTGCCGAAGCTCCAGTCGTGGATCGGCAAATGTCCAGCCGGGACCGGCTTGCCGGATGCCTTGGCCAGCTTTGCGGCCAGTTGCGCGGGCTGAAAGGCCACGCGCACCTTGCCGGACTCCGCATCCATGCGCAGGTAGCGGGTCTTGCCCTGGTTCTGCTCGCTGTATCCGACCTCGTGCGGGCCCAGCCAATGCACGTCGCTGACGGCATGATCCACCAGTGGCTGGGTGTTGAAGGACAGCGAAGCGGCAGCCCGGTCGTAATCCTTTGCGCTCAGGGTCTGCCCCTTTGCCACGGCTGCGGTACACAGCAGCGCCAGGCCGAGGCCCAAAAGCCCACGTGAAGTCGTGCTCGCCATATTTTTCATCAAGGATATGCCCTTCAAGTGCTGCAGATGCAGCGCAAGCGATCATGCTAACGCGATCGACACGTGCCCGACCCGTGCCATCGGTTGACCTGAACGACCAGGCCGGCCCTGCCTGCTTCGACCCATGTCACCACGTACAATGTACGTCTGTATCCATGATTTGATCCGATGAACACACCCGAACACTCTTCCCTCGGCAAGGACACCGCCTACGTCCAGCACTACGCCCCGGAGCTGCTGTTCCCGATCGAACGCAGCCTGGGCCGTGCGGATCTCGGCCTGCACGGCGATGGACTGCCGTTCCAGGGCGTGGACCTTTGGAACGCCTACGAACTGTCCTGGCTTGATCCCAAGGGCAAGCCGCGGGTCGCGATGGGCGAGTTCCACGTGCCCGCTGATTCGCCACGTATCATCGAGTCCAAGTCCTTCAAGCTCTACCTGAACAGCTTCAACGGCGAGCGCCTGACCGCGCAGACCGTGCGGGAGCGACTGGCCCGCGACCTTGGAACGGCCGCAGGCGTTCCGGTGGCGCTGCAGTTGGCCGAGCCGGAACAGTTCAGCTCGCTGCGCCTGGAGGAGCCTGCCGGGACCTGCATCGATGACCAGATCCTGGAGATCGACTGTTACGGACCACCGCGACCGGAGTTCCTGACCGCCGAAGGCACCCGCGAACCGGTCCGGGAAACCCTGTTCTCCCGGCTTCTGAAGTCCAATTGTCCGGTCACCGGACAGCCCGATTGGGCCAGCGTGCAGATCCGCTATACCGGCGCACCCATTGACCGCGCCGGATTGCTGCGATACCTGGTCTCGTTCCGCGAGCACCGCGAATTCCACGAGCATTGCGTGGAACGCATTTTCATGGACATCACGCGCCGCTGCGCACCGATCCGACTGGAGATCAGTGCGCGCTACAGCCGCCGCGGCGGGCTGGACATCAACCCCTTCCGCAGCAGCGAAGCCGGACGCACGCCGGGCAATCCACGCGGTGCGCGCCAGTGAACCTGCATGACCTGGTCGACCATCTCGCCCATCTGATCCTCAACTACGGCTACCTGGCGGCACCACTGGTCGGCCTGATCGCCTTTGCCGAGGCCATCGCCGTAGTCGGCTCCTTCGTGCCCGGATCGACCTTGCTGGTCGCCATTGCCACCAGCGCCGGTTCGAACCATGTCTCCCTGGTGGGGTTGATCATATGGGCCTGCGTGGGGGCGGTGGCCGGTGACACCCTGTCCTATCTGCTGGGACGCAGGCACGGCGCGCGGATCCTGGCCATGCGTCCGTTCGCATACCGTCCCGAATGGACCCGACGCGCCACGCAACTGCTGGAGAAGCGTGGCGACGTCGCGGTTTTCATCGGTCGTTTGCTGCCACCACTTCGGGCGCTGATGCCGGTTTTGGCCGGCATGTCGCGACTGCCGGTACGGCGGTTCCTGATTGCCGATTTTTTTGC
>NZ_JAQIBU010000348.1 GCF_027858935.1 Oleiagrimonas sp.
CTGCAGGTGAAATGAAATTCCATCGAAAAGTTCGTCCTTGAAACGTCCGGTGCAGCTCAGTGGGGGCCCAGCGAGACCGGCAAGTGCACTTCGGCAGCCAGGGGCAGGTGGTCGGAAAAGGCGTCCGGCAGGGTCCACTGCCGTTCCAGGCGCAGGTCCGGCGACAACAGGATATGGTCGATGGCTCGACGTGGTCGCCAGCTGGGGAAGGTTGGCCTGGGGTCGACAGGGGGTTGCAGCGCAGTGCGCGCGAACAGGCGGCGCATTTCAGGGCTGTACGGGTCGGTGTTGAGGTCGCCCATGAGGATGACGTGGCGATGTTCGCCGATCAGCTCTGCGATAAAGGCCAGTTGGCGTTCACGTGCCTGTGGGCCCAGCGACAGATGTGCAATCACTACGGCCAGCGCGTCCTCACCTTCGCCGAATCTTGCCAACAAGGCGCCCCGGCCGTGGCCGGGCAATGGGTAATCCAGCACCTGGGTCGGCTCGAGGCGGCTGATCAGGCCGTTGGCCGAATGTGCCAGGCGTGCCATCTGCCGGTTTGGCTGGTGACTCCAGTACGGCATTCCCGCAGCTTCGGCCAGATAACGGGTCTGGTTGCGGAAGCCCGAGCGCAAGCTTCCGGCATCGGTCTCCTGTAGGCCCACGACGTCGAATTCGGGAAGGATGCGGGCCAGGCTGTCGAGGTTGTCCTGCTTGGTGCGCGCCGGAAGCACGCTGGCCCAGCTGCGGGTCACGTACTGGCGGTAACGCTGTACGCTGGCGCCCGCCAGTATGTTGCAACTGAGCACGCGCAGGAGCCGGGGAGTCGTGTCATTCATTGATGCGAAGGGGTATCGGGACAGATGATGTTACCAGTGGCCCGCGCCGGCATCACAGCGCGTGGAGACTCGTGGGAGCTGGAAGCATCTTGACACCGGGGCGGACCGGGCGGCTTCAAGGTAGCCGCGTCAGTGGGCCTTGGACAAGCCTGATGCGGCATGGATACAACCGTGCGCCGGCCGTACCGATGGCCGGCTTCAGGGGAGGCGATTGCGCAAGGATTACGATTTGCTGGCCGCCTTGCGCTCGAGTTCGCGCTTCACCAGCCAGTGGGTCAGGTCGAGCAGTTGCTGATAGTTCTTGATCTGGTTGCTGCGATATCGGCCATCGACCACGATGGTGGGCGTACCGTCCACGCCCCAATCGCTGATCAGCGCATTGCCATTGGCCAGCAACTGGTCGGTTTCCGGCGAGTTGACGGCTTTCAGGAAGGCCTTGCGATTGACGCCCTGGCGGGCATAGAAGCTTGCCAGCTCGTCCATGGTGTTGATCGGATAGCCCTGATCAAATTTTTCCTTGAATAGTTCAAGGTGCGTGCTCTTCATGACGCCCAGCTGGAGCGCCGCATAGTAGGCGCGCGCGAACGGCTCCCATGCTGGGCTGAACGAGGCCGGCAGCAGTTTGAACTGCACGCCCTTGGGCAATGAAGTGCGCAGCTTTTCAGCGTATGGAGCGAAATGCGCGCAGTGCACGCAGCCATAGGAGAACACTTCCACCACCTCGACCTTGCCCGAAGGGGACAGGCGTTCGGGATGCTGGATGGTCACGTACTCCACGCCATCGGTGAAGGGTGGAGCTTTTGCGGCGGACGTATCCCTGGCCGAACAGGCCGAGGCCAGCACGATGCCGAGCATCAGCAGAGCGGTTCGTTTGATCATTGGCATTCTCCGGGCGTGAAGAAACAGCTTACTTGCCGGCAGCTTCCTTTGCCGCCAGCCACTTGGCCAGTTCGATCGCCTGCTGCGTACCGCCGGCGCTGCTGAAGTCGAATCGGTACTTGCCGTCGACCACGAATGTCGGCGTGCCCGGTACACCATAGGCCTTGACCAACTCGTCGGCACGTTTCATCTTCAAATTGACGCTGAAGGACTTCGCCACCGCCTCGAATTTTGCTGCGTTGACGTCATACTTCTTGGCATAGAAGGCGGCGAACGCATCGATACCGGGCCAGTCGGACTTGGGCTTGGGCCGTCCGGTCGAAAGGTTGTAGGTCGCCAGCTCGCCGGTTTTCCAGGTGGCATCGAAGACCGCATTGTAGCTCTTGTCGGCCACGCCCAGTGCCTTGGCGGCGTAAAAAGCGCGCTGGTAGACCACCCAGTTCTCGTCCGGGCGGAAGGCCGCGGGCAGGTAGTCCATGGTGGCGTAGTCTGGCAGCGCCTGGCGCATGGCGTCGACGATTGGATGGGCATGGTTGCAGGCCGGGCAGCCCCAGGAGAACACCTCGACCACTTCGACCTTGCTGGTGTTGCCGACCTTGGGCTGGGCGGGGCTGATCACGAAATAGTTCTTGCCGGCCACCCACTTGCCGGTGTCCTTGAAGTCGACCTTGGCCGTGGTCTTGGGCTTGGATGCCGGTTGCGGACTGCTGGCAGCGGATGCCGGGGCGCTGCTGGCCGCTGCTGTACTTGCCGTCGCAGCAGGGCTTGCCGGGCTACTGGCCGCAGGTGCGGTCGCCGGCGAGGTGCTGGCAGCGACGGGAGCAGACGCTGTGGAGTGCGGGCTGGATGCCGCGTTGTCGGAGTGCGAGCCGCAGGCGGCGAGGGCCAGGGCACAGATCAGGATCGGCAGGCGTTTGAGCATCGGGATTCTCCGTAATGAACGGTTTCCGGGCCGATGCTCGGGTCACGCTTCGGCGCCGGGAGGCCCGTCCCGCGTAGGGCGGGCACGAGCGGTTTCGCGACAGCGTACCTCAGTGCGCGGCGTTGGCGTCAGAGGTCGCGCTGTTGCTGTGCAGGCCTTCCAGATAGCTGGAGAGCGCGACGATATCCTTGTCGGTCAGGCGCATGGCGATGGTCGGCATGATCTGGGAATGATCATCCTTGCCCCAAGTCGTGCCGTTGTGCCAGGCCATGAGCGTCTTTTGCAGGTAGTCGGAGTGCTGCGCTGCGATCTGCGGGTACATCGCGCCGGGGTTGCCGCGTCCGTCGGGTCCGTGGCAGGCCATGCAGGCCGGAATCTTGCGGCTGGCGTCGCCTTCCTGGTACAGCTTTTTGCCAGTGGCCACCAGTTTCGTGTCCGCCACTCCGGGGCGTGATCGCTGGCTCATGAAGTAGGCGCCAATGTCGGCCATATCCTGGTTGGACAGCTGCGAGGCAAACCC
Source organism: Oleiagrimonas sp. (assembly GCF_027858935.1). Classification (GTDB taxonomy): domain Bacteria; phylum Pseudomonadota; class Gammaproteobacteria; order Xanthomonadales; family Rhodanobacteraceae; genus Oleiagrimonas. The sequence goes on from NZ_JAQIBU010000348.1 coordinate 3,143, forward strand.
CATCATGATGGGGTTCTGACGCTTGCCGCTCTTGAAGTTGTGCAACTGTCGGACGATGTATTCCTCGTTCTGTCCGGCGAGTTTCGGGTATAGCGCGTTGCTGGAATTGCCGTCCATGCCATGGCAGGCGCCACAGACTGCGGCCTTGGCCTTGCCGGCCGTGGCATTGCCCGGAAGGGGTCCGGTAGGCTTGGGGGCTGCCGGAACGGTCGCGACCGATGTCGTGGTGGCCGTTGCCGGAGTGGCTTGTAGGGAGGCACCCTGCGCCATTGCCGCGCCGGCGAACAGGGTGGCGGCAAGCGCCGCTACACGCCGAAAACTCATAAACTGTCTCCCGAAGACCAGTGCTGCATAGTGATCAATAAACTTTGGAATTATCACCGCGCGCACGGGACCGGTCAAACGACAAAATGTCACGCGCATGTCCAGGCATGCCAAGCTCCGAAACAGACACAGGCTTCCCTTGATGATCTCCAATCCCCTGCAACGTGCATGCTTCACCCTGGCGGCGCACGAGACCGTGCAACTGCCGCCCGACCGGGGCGCAGAGGTCGCGTTTGCCGGCCGCTCGAACGCCGGCAAATCCAGCGCACTGAATGCCATGACCGGCCAACGTTCACTGGCACGCACATCCAAGACCCCTGGTCGCACGCAGCAGATGGTGGTGTTCACCCTGGATGACGATCATCGCCTGGTGGACCTGCCCGGCTACGGTTACGCCAAGGTGCCCGAAGCCATGCGCGCGCACTGGCGCAAGGAAATCGATGCCTATCTCAATTTCCGCAGGAGCCTGCGGGGCGTGGTGCTGATTGCCGACATCCGCCATGAGCTCAAGGCCTTCGACCAGCAGATGCTCAGTTTCTGCGCCGCGCGCGGCCTGCCGTGCCACCTGCTGCTGACCAAGGCGGACAAGCTTTCACGCGGCCAGGCTGCTGCGGCCCTGGA
>NZ_JAQIBU010000259.1 GCF_027858935.1 Oleiagrimonas sp.
ACAGACGACCGCATGCTGCCCCAGTCGCTGCGCGGCTATGCGCCGGTGATCCATGGCGTGGCCGATACCAACGCCAAGGTCACGGTGACCCAGAACGGCGTGCAGATCTACCAGACCACAGTCGCGCCAGGCCCCTTCACGATCAATGACCTGTATCCCACCGGCTACGGCGGATCACTTGAGGTCACCGTCGCCGAGGCCAACGGCCGCAACCACAGTTTTTCGGTACCCTACGCCTCGGTCGCGCAACTGCTGCGGGCCGGCACCACCCGATACGACGTTGCTGTCGGACGCCTGCGCAGCCTGCAAATACTGGACCCGCCCAACGTGGCCCAGGCCACGCTGCAGCACGGCTTCAGCAACCTGTTCACGGGATACGCCGGGCTGCAGGTTTCGCGAGGTTACACCGCGGCCCTGATCGGAGGCGCGTTCAATACGCGCTATGGCGCATTCGCGATGGACCTGACCCAGGCCGGTGCGACCATCCCCGGATACCACGGCCAGGATGGCCAAAGTCTGCGCCTGAGCTACAGCAAGATCATCCCGGACACCCAGACCTCGCTCAGCGTGGCCGCCTACCGCTATTCCAGCAGTGGCTTTCTCAGCCTGACCGACGCGGCCAGCGCCCGCGATTACGCCCATCGCGGACTGAGCCTTACACAGTACCTCCCCGCGACAATGCAGCTGATCGACGGCGTGCCCGTCTCGACGCCCCTGACGCCGGCCCAGCAGGCCATCCTGTCCGGCCAGTCCCCCGGCAACACAACCGCCCTGGTGGCTACCGGCCTGGTGCATCAACGCAACCACTTCACGCTGTCTCTTAACCAGCGCCTGGGCGAGCGTGGCGGATCGCTGTACCTCAACAGCACGATCAGCGACTACTGGAATCGCAGCGGCAGCGACAGGCAATTTCAGGTGGGGTACAACAATATGCTTCATGGCGTGAGCTACAACATCTCGGCTACGCGCACACGTGATCCCTTCGGTCATTACAACAACCGCTATTTCGTCAGCTTCAGCGTGCCACTGGGTGCGTCCTCGCATGCGCCTAATTTCACCCTGAACGTCAACCACGATAACCTGAGCGGCTCCCAAGATCAGGGCATGCTCACCGGCAACCTTGGCGACGACAACCAGTTCAATTATGGCGCCACCGCTTCGCACGCTGAAGGCAGCGGCGGCAATGCGGTGGCTGTCAACGCCGGCTACCGCAGCCCGTACGCTGTCATTGGCGCGAGCTACGGCAAGGGGGGTAACTATTCCCAGGCCTCCGTTAATGTCAGCGGCGCCGTGGTCGCACACCCCGGCGGCGTCACCTTCGGTCAGCCGACGGGCGATACCATCGGCATTGTCCATGCGCCGGGTGCAGAAGGCGCGCGCGTCACCAATGCACCGGGTGTGCGCATCGACCATGCCGGCTATGCCTTGGTGCCTTACCTGAACCCGTACCAGCGCAACACCATTCGGCTTGATCCCCAGGGGCTGCCTTTGGATGTGCAGCTGGACAGTACCAGCGAAGAAACCGCGCCCTATGCCGGGGCCGTGGTGATGGTGGATTTCAAGACCCAGAACGGCCGCGCCATGATCGTCCGCATCCAGCGCGGAAATGGCCGGAGCGTGCCATTCGGCGCCGAGGTCCTGAACGCGAAGGGCGATACGCTGGGCATAGTCGGCCAAGACGGTCGGGCATTGCTGCGCGGCGTTGACGAGAGCGGCCGACTGAGCGTGCGTTGGAACCGCGAACAAGACCAGGCGAGCAACTGCTCTTTCACCTACAGGATGCCGCAAGGCGGAAAGGACACCGGCCGCGTCAGCGCCTATACGCAGCTTGACGCCACCTGCCGCCCTGAGGCCGTCGGAACCACTTCTCCGAAAGGTGGCACATGAACCCGTCAGAGTCTCGCACAGGCCGCGCATCCTCGATTCTCCAACCGCAGACGCGAGGCCGGCCACTGCTGCACACGCAGGGGCGGACGCGCCGCACGCTGCTCAAGTTGGCCGGCCTGCTCCTGCTGGCACCATGGCTCGCCCTGGCCATGCCCGGCAGCGCCTTTGCCAACTGCCAGTCCAACTCGGGTAACCCTGGTACGGTGATATTCCAGTTCAACGGCCCCATCACGGTCCCCAACAACGTGACCCCGGGCACCATCCTGGCCACATCATCACCCGTGGTGCCAAGCAACCCGCAAACAATCACTTGCGTGGGCAATACCAACAGCGGCATCGTCAACAACATTGGCGCATCGCCAGGCAGCGACAACACGCTGTACCCCACCAACATCGCCGGGCTTTCCTACCGGCTCCTGTACCCCGACAGCGGCAACGCTCTAAAAAACTACCCGAATCAGTCGGTCGGAATGGGTTCCATTTCATTCAACGGTGCCACTGCGCTGCAGCTGGTAGCCACCAGCACCATTGCCAACGGCAGCCGCCTGTCGGGAACGCTTGCACAGTGGAACGTGGATCGCTGCAACATCATTAGCTTCTTTGGTTTCACGTTTTGCTTCGGCAACCAGCCCACGCAACCCGTCATGACCTATTCCGTCAGCTCCGTACGATTCGTCTCGCCGGCTTGCAGCGTCACCACCGACCCGACCAACGTGACGCTGCCCCAGGTGCTGTCGAGTCAGTTCTCGGGGACGGGTTCGACGGCGGCCACCACGCCCTTTGCCATTCAGCTGAATTGCGCGAACGTAACCACGCTTTCCATCACGCTGCAGACCAATAATCCCGTGAACGGCGCCACTGGCGTGATCGCATCCTCAACGGGTAGGGGCTACGCACAGGGCGTAGGGGTGCAGCTGCTCGACCACAATGCCCAACCGGTCCAGTTCGGCACCGCGATTTCGGTTGACGGCCCGCAGAGCGGCGACGTGTCCATCCCGTTCTTCGCCCGCTACTACCAGACCAGCGGAACGATCGGCAGCGGACAGGTCAAGGCCACGGCCACTTATACGCTCAATTACCAGTGATGCGTTGCACTTTGCATCCGCGACTTGAAAACGGCATGCCCCGACATAACTCACAGCGTCACTTCATCTTGATCAAGACCCGGAACGAATATCGAACCGGACGCAATGAAATCTCCACAACGATATGCTCCACCGCCATGCGGGTTTCCAGACTCTCTTCTCGAGAGATGGTTGATCTGAACGTCCGCGATCCGTCCATACTGTGCATCCTTGATTTTTAATCCACCATCGCGAGCTGAATCCATGCCGCCAGGACTCAACCGACATCGACCTGCGTGGCAGCAACTGGCTGGCCTGTTGCTGCTCGTTTCACTGCTCGGCCTTGCTCCTTTAGGCAAGGCGCGGGCCAATTGCCAGGAAAACACCGGAACGAGCGCAGTGAACTTCTCATTGCCCAGCACGATTACCGTCGCCTCGAATACGGTACCAGGCGACATTCTGTACACCTCGCCGGTGGTTTCTCCGACCAACACGCAAACCCTCAGTTGCAACGGCACCACGTACAGCGGCATCGTCAACAACATCGGTGCTCAGCCAAGCAGCGGCAATACGCTGTATCCAACCAATGTTCCCGGCGTCTCTTTCCGGATTCTGCATCCGGACACCAGCAATCCCCTGCATGCCTATCCGGATGAATTGATTCCACCTGGAATCTTCCAGTTCAGCGTCGCCTCAAGCCTGCAACTGGTCGCCACCGGCATCATCACCAACGGCAGCCAGCTGTCGGGACAGATCGCGCAATGGAACATTGATCGATACCAGATCAAATGCAGGGGCCATAGCGGAAAGCATCACCATGGTAACAACTGCAATGAGGTACCGGTGGGTCCGGAGCCTGTCCAGCTGTTTACCATCAGCTCGGTGCGATTCGTGGCCCCCGCCTGCACTATCACCACCGATCCGACCAACGTGACGCTGCCACCGGTGTTGTCCAGCCAGTTCTCCGGGATGGGATCGACGACCGGCACCACACCCTTTGCCGTTCAGTTGAACTGCTCGAACCTCACGTCCCTCTCCATCACCCTGCAAACCAGCAACCCGGTGAACGGAACCACTGGCGTGATTGCACCGGCCGGAGCGGGCTATGCGCAAGGCGTCGGAGTGCAGCTGCTCGACCAGAACGACCAGCCGGTCCAGTTCGGCACGGCGATCTCCGCCGGACTTTCGCAGAGCGGAGTTGTGTCCATTCCGTTCTCCGCACGTTACTACCAGACGGGCGTCGTCAGCGGAGGGCAGGTCAAGGCCACCGCCACCTATACAATCAACTACCCGTAACGGCCTGCACGGTTTCACCGTTGGAGCCTAGCAACCCCGCCATGCAGGGCTCCTCCAAAGCCTATCGACGAACAGCGTTACATGGTCGAATACATGGCTCCGCAACAGGCCGGCGGTATCACTGGTAGGTTTGCGTGGCCAGCATCACCTGGCCGGCGTCGGTCCCATGACCGTCGGTATATCCGGAAAAATAGGTCTGCACGCGGGCATCCACCATGTGCTTGGACATGGTCGTCCATATGAGCTGGTAATCGCCCTGTGCGCGTACGCTTCGGCCGGCGGTGTCGGCACAGTGCCGCGACACGCCGGATATTTGCGCGTTGGCCGGATGTGCCACATCACTGGTGGCCAATGTGCATGAAGGAGCCACAATTGTTCCGGAAAATGTAATGCGCCCGTCCGCTGCCTGCACAGTCGGAATGCTGACCAGACACGCAAGCGCGATCAAAAGACTCGTACGCTTGCCGGTTTTGAGATGAGTGGGGACTCGCATGATTCCACCCGTGAGCATCCATGCAACGGAGAGGTGCATTTCCTGACGCCCACGACCTCAAATTACGTTTTGCATGCGAAAACACCGTGATGGGGATCGCAGAAGGCGCAGATGGCATCATGCCATGCCTTGAAACCATGAATCGGTTCACATTCCAGGCCGCTTTATTTAGAACGAAATGACATACAGGCGGATGCAATCCGAACTTCTTCCGCCCCACCCGGACGGAAAAACCGGCGGAACCGGGAAGTCCAGACGTCGACAACCCCTCCCAGCACGGCATTTGGGAGCATGGCTGGAATGTGAGGTCGCAGCACTCAGCGCGAGGAAATGTACTTCTCGCGGCGGATCTGGCGGACCGAAAGACCCCGTTCCTTGAGGTCGGCAAACGCCGCGTCAACCATGTCCGGATTGCCGCACAGGTACGCGATGTCATGCTCCTCGTTCGGCTCAAGTTCGGCCAGGACACTCTGTACGTAGCCCTGGCGATCGTGCGGACGCGGGTCCGGACGCGCCCCGCGACTGAAGCACGGGTGGAAGGTAAAACCGGGATGTTCGCGCGCGAAGGCCTCGAACTCCTCGCCGTACAGCAGTTCGGTCTCGCTGCGCGCGCCGTACAGCAGGACGAAGCTGCATCCGCGCCTATGGATGAGCGTGCGGATCTGCGGCAGCATCGCGCGGTAGGGTGTCACGCCGGTACCGGTGGCGATCAACAGGTAGCGCTGGTTGGCATCCTCGTCCATCAGGCAGAAGCGGCCGTACGGTCCACTGGCCTCGATCTCCCCGCCGTGCTCGAGCCCGCCCAGCAGCGCGGTCGCCGCACCGCCCTCGACATAGCTGACGGCAATCTCGATGCGCTGGATCGGGCCGCTGTCCGCATCGCCCACCGTCGCCACTGAATAGCTGCGCTTGGTCGGCTTGCCGTCTTCGTAGTGAAAGTGCACCTGCAGGAACTGGCCGGGGCGAAACGCGAATGCCGATCCGTCAGCGCGCTCGAACACCAGATGGCGCACGCGGGGCGCAAGCATGAAACTGTCGACGAGACGAAGCTGGAAGTGATCGACCATAGGGCAATGAAGGGCAGGAAACGGTGCGTGCACCGTGCCGGCACAGTTCGAGTGGACAAGCCGGCTATGATAAGAGGCCAGGGGTCGGGTTGGAACCGCCCGTTCGGCATGAACGCGCACAAACGCTGGGGCGCGACAGACTCCCGCGCCACCGCTGCGGCAAACCAGAGCTTGGACCCCGCGGACTTCAAACCGCTACCGCACCTTGATTTTTACCGCAAAACCACCCACATGCGTGGGTTGCACCTCGGGAAACACGTTCCAATGACTGATACCCCCGCACTGGAAATCACCGACCTGCGCAAGACCTACGCCAACGGTACCGTGGCGCTGAAGGGCGTCTCGCTGACCGTGCAGCAGGGCGACTTCTTCGCCCTGCTCGGCCCCAATGGCGCGGGCAAGTCGACCCTGATCGGCATCCTCAGCTCGCTGGTCAACGCCAGCGGAGGCTCGGCCAAGATCTTCGGCGTGTCGATTCACGAGCAGCGCAGCAAGGCCATGCACCTGATCGGCATGGTGCCGCAGGAAATCAACTTCAACCAGTTCGAGAAGCCGTTCGACCTCTGCGTCAACCAGGCCGGCTTCTATGGCATCCCGCGCGCCGAGGCGATGCGTCGGGCCGAGAAATACCTGAAGGAACTGCGTCTGTGGGACAAGGCCGAGCAGCCGGCGCGTTCGCTGTCGGGCGGCATGAAACGCCGACTGATGATCGCACGGGCCATGATGAACGAACCGAAGCTGCTGATCCTGGACGAGCCCACGGCCGGCGTGGACATCGAGATCCGCCGCTCGATGTGGCATTTCGTCCGGGGCATCAATGCGGCAGGCACCACGGTGATCCTGACCACGCACTACCTGGAGGAAGCCGAGCAGTTGTGCCGCAACATCGCCATCATCGACCATGGCAGCATCGTCGAGGACACCTCGATGAAGAATCTATTGTCCAAGCTGGACGTGGAGACCTTCATCCTCGATACCAGCGAGCTCCCCAATGACCTGCCCGACGTGAACGGCATCACGGTGAAGCGCGCCGACGCGCACACCCTGGAAGCCGAAATGGCCCGCGGACACGACCTCAATTCGTTGTTTGTCATGCTCGACAAACGCGGCATTACCGTGACATCGATGCGCAACAAGGCCAACCGCCTGGAGGAGCTGTTCGTGCGACTGGTCGAGAAGAACGACGACGGAAAGGAGAACGCCGCGTGAGCAGCACCTTCACCAACAACATGGTCGCCCTGAAGACCGTCGTGCGCCGCGAGATCATGCGCATCGTGCGCATCTGGTCGCAGACGCTGATCCCGCCCGCGATCACAGCCTCGCTGTACTTCATCATCTTCGGCACCGTAGTCGGCAGCCACCTGCCCCCCGAGCACGGTTACAAATACATGGCCTACCTCGTGCCCGGCCTGGTGATGATGCAGATCATCACCAACAGCTACAGCAACCTCACCAGCTCGTTCTTCGGCGCCAAGTTCCAGCGCTTCGTCGAAGAGATGCTGGTTTCGCCGATGCCCAGCTGGGTGATCCTGTCCGGCTACATCATTGGCGCCATGGCGCGTGGCCTGACCCTGGGCGTGATCGTGTTGCTGATCTCGATGCTGTTCACCCCCTTGCACATGGCGCATCCGCTGATCATCCTGACCACGGCCATGCTGACCTCGATGGTGTTCGCGCTGGCCGGCTTCGTGAATGCGGTTTTCGCCAAGAAGTTCGACGATATCGCCATCGTCCCCAGCTTCGTGCTGACGCCGCTGACCTACCTTGGCGGCGTGTTCTACTCCATCAACCAGCTTGGTGAGCCCTGGCACTCCATCTCCCTGGTCAACCCGATCTTGTACATGGTCAACGCCTTTCGCTATGGCATGCTGGGCATCACCGACATCCCGATCTGGATTGCCTATGCGGTGATGGTCGCGTTCGCGGTGCTGCTGGGCGGCTTCGGTCTGTGGCTGCTGCACCGCGGCATCGGCATGCGCAGCTGAACAGCGGGAATCGCATGGCCACATCCGCGCACGCAAGCCTGCACACTGCCCTCGATGACCTGGGACAGCGGGGGTTCGCATTCGTGCATGCGCAGGAGATGCAAGCTGCCCTGCACACCCAGGGCAGCCTGGACGACTGGGAGGCGTTCGCGGGCAGCTGGGACGCGCTGTACGAAGACACCTACATGGCCGATCGCGGGCGCTACCGGAAGCGCCGGTTCGGCGTGTTCGCGATCGACGCCGAGGGCATCGTGGAACAACCGCGCCAGCCGCACTACCAGAGCCTGGACTACAACCGTCTCAACGGCGGCCTGGAGCGCTGGTACCAACCGATCGACGCCGCCATCCGCAACGGACCCAGCCTGCGCAGCATCCTGGGCTTTGCCCACCGCACGTTCGCCACGCTGACGCGCGAGGTGGTGCGCTGGCACGTGGAGGTCCACCAGTTCCGGATCCTGGCGCGCGCGGACGAAGCCGGACAGCCGACGCCCGAGGGCATGCACCGCGACGGGGTCGATTACGTGCTGGTGCTGCTGGTGGATCGCCACAACATCGACAGCGGCACCACCAGCATCCATGACCCTAACGGCCGCGAGCTGGGCAGCTTCACGCTCACGCAGCCGCTGGACAGTGCGCTGGTCGACGATGCCCGGGTCTGCCACGGCGTGACGCCGGTGACCGCACACGACCCGGACCTTGATGCACACCGGGACGTGCTGGTGGTGACCTTCCGCCGCAGCTGAAGCTATTTTAAGCCAGCTGAAGCGCAACGGCAGAAACGACGACCTGCGGACAACCCTCCGGCAGGTCGTCGCTACTGAGCTTATTTGCCGTTCTGGCTCTGTTTGGGCATCGGCGCCAGGCTGAAGCTGATGCTGGTGACCTTCTTGTCCAGCGCAGCGATCACGTCGGTCGTCAGGTCATTGGCCATGTTGCCGCCAAGCACCGAGTCACGATCCAGCAACAGACCGCAGTTGTGGCTCTTGTAGATCCCGTCCAGCAGCGGCTGGATCTTCTGGCCGATCTCGTTCATGGCCTTGGCGCGGGTGATGCGCAGACGCTTGTCCAGCACCTGGGCCTTGTTCTGCAAGGCCTGCATGCGACCCTGGAGATTCTTCTGGCGGGCTTCGCGATCGGCCGGCTTCAACGAACTGGCCTGCTCCTGGAACTGCTGGATCTGCTTGTCCAGGGGCTCACGGTCCTTCTGTATATCTGAACGTGCCTGCTCGGCCAACTGCTGCATGCGCTTGTCGGTAGCCATGCCGACCTTGGACTGAGCCAACACCTGGTCGCGCGAGAGCATGCAGAGGCCGGCGATGGGCTTGCCGCCCAGCTGGCTATCCTGCGCGTGCGCCGGCAAAACCGGCAGCGCCATCAGGCTGGCCAGCACGACGGCAACAATGACTCGATGTGAAAACATGGAAACACCTCTTGTGGATTGGACGCGGCCGGTACCAGGACCGGTCCGAGAGAACAGCAAGTACACCAGCATAGCAAGAGCATCGCATTTTGCACCTGAACCGAGGTCATCACGGGGTTCAGGACCTGGCATTCCCGCTGTTCACGGTGACGGCCGGAGTTGGCCAACAGCCGTTCCGGCGGCAGCGGCGTCGCCGATCCGGGCCGATCCCGATCTCGATCTTGCGTTGCAGGACAGGCTCAGCCTGCCCTGAACAACAATATGAGTCCCTCCGGGCCGCAGCTTGTCTGGACCGCGATTGTTCGGTGGAGTTCATACGCACCACCGGCCTGCAAGATACCCGGCGCTGGCGTTGCCTTGCCACAGTTGCCTGCCGTCCTCTCACGTCCAAGGGTTTGGTACTTGTCCATCGGGCGTCCAGATGCAGCCTGGATACGGGGCCGAATGACGCAGGGGCATATCCGCCAGCTCGTATCCGCTGTGGTTTGCGTGATTATTTATGACACGTGTCTCAAGGATGTCTTCATGCGCCTGACCGTATGGCTCGCCCTGCTGACCGCTTTCATGCTTGCATCCGGCCCAGTGCCGGCCCAGACCCCACCACCCGCCGAGCATGCCCGGCTGTACCGCATTGCCGGCCAGGTCCAACCCGCGCAACTGAAGGCAACACTGACCCGCCTGGTTGGATTCGGTACCCGCCAGACCATGTCGGTCATCGATTCGAAAACGCGGGGTATCGGCGCAGCGCGACGCTGGGTGAAGTCCCGTTTCGAAACAATTTCCCAGGAATGTGGCGGCTGTCTGGAGGTGATCACGCCAACGCAAACGGTTACCGGGCCGCGTATCGACACGCCCACTGAAATCATGGATGTCGCCGCCATCCAGCGCGGCACATCGGACCCGAACCGCATCATCATCATCATCACCGCGCATCTGGACTCGCGCGTGACCGATGTAACCAACAAGACGGCCGATGCGCCGGGCGCCGACGACGATGGCTCTGGAACCGCCGCCGTGCTGGAGGCCGCCAGGGTCTTGCGAAATACAAGTTCCCCGCAACCCTGGTCTATGCGTCGCTGTCCGGTGAGGAGCAGGGCCTGTATGGCGGCAAGTTGATGGCCCGGTATGCCCGCCAGCACGGCTGGCAGATCGAGGCCGACCTCAACAATGACATCATCGGCAACATCCACGGCATCGACGGCGTGGTCGACAACACCCATGCCCGCATCTTTTCCGAGGGCACCAAGAGTACCGAAACCCGGCGCCAGGCCGCCTACCGACGCTATTTCGGCGGCGAGGTGGACTCCCCCTCGCGCAACGTGTCGCGTTACATGGCGGGCCTCGCCGAGCAGTATCTGACCAACCTGCACGTGGACATGATCTACCGCACCGACCGCTTCGGTCGTGGCGACGACCAGGTGGCGTTCCTGGCCGCCGGCTATCCGGCGGTGCGCCTGACCGAAACGCATGAGAATTACCACCGGCAACATCAGGACGTGCGTGTCGAAAACGGCATCCACTACGGCGACGTGCTGTCGGGCGTCAACTTCCCGTACCTGGCCCAGGTCACGCGGCTGAACCTGGTCACCATGGCCGCGATGGCGTCTGCTCCGGCACCGCCGGGCGAGCTGAAGGTGAAGGGCGCGGTACAGCCGGACACCACGCTGACCTGGAAGGCATCGCCCGGCGCGGTCGGCTACCGCGTGTGGTGGCGCGACACCACCGCTCCGCCATGGCAACACGCCCGATGGGTCGGCAACGTGAGCAAGGCCACGCTCAAGGACATGGTCATCGACCATGACTTCTTCGGGGTCAGCGCGGTCTCCGGGGACGGCTATGCCAGTCCGGTGGAATTCCCAGGCTTTGCCGGAAGCTTCCAGAATCCGCCTCCCGCCAAATAACACTCCAATCGCTGCCGCACGTCATGCCGCGCGGGGGGCCCGAAGCGCCATGCGCACGGAATTGATCGCTGGACCCGGGATCTTTCAGGGCCCCATCAGGGCCTGCGGCGGATACGGCTGCCGTGCTTTTTGAGCACACTCATGAACCGCGTCGCTTGGCGCGATGCGTGGGCGTGGCCGACCAGGGGTCGTCTGGCCATGGGTGTTTGGGATAGCGCCCCTTGAGCTCCTTTTTCACCTCCGGATAAGTGCGTTCCCAGAAGCC
>NZ_JAQIBU010000363.1 GCF_027858935.1 Oleiagrimonas sp.
GATGCGCTGTTGTTCGGCTGCGAGACTGCCGGCTTGCCGGATGCCGTGTTGCAGGCCTTGCCCGAGGCACAGCGCCTGCGGCTGCCGATGCGCGCCGACAGCCGCAGCATGAACCTCTCCAACGCCGTCGCGGTGACCGTGTACGAAGCCTGGCGCCAGCTCGGCTTCACCGGCGCATCATGATCCGGCCTGCGGGTACAATCAGCGCATGAACGAATCCAAGCCCCTGTTGCCGCGTCCGTTACGCATAGTCGCCGGACGTGCGCTGGAGGCCGCACTCAACCACGCTGTGCGGCTGGATCCCGAGACCAGTGACCGCCTGCAGGCGCTGGAAGGCCGACGGGTCGATCTGCATCTTCGCGGCCCGGAACTGCATGTATCCGTGCGGGTTGAAAACTCCTGTTTGCGGGTGGGGCCCCCGGTGGAGGATGCGCAGGCCCCGGGCGTTGCCCTGCGTGTATCGGCCAGCCCCGGCAGTCTGCTGGCCATGGCGCTACGTCGGGATTCCGCAGCTGCGTCACCGGGCCAGGTCGAGATCGCCGGTGACGCGGATCTTGCGCGTCGTCTGGAAAAGCTTGCGCGGGGCTATGGCCCTGATTTCGAGGAAGCCTTCGCCCAGCGGTTTGGCGATGTGCTGGGTGTCCCGCTGGCTCGCAGTTTGCGTGCCGGCCTTGCCGGGATACGCCGCGGTGGAAATCAGACTCTGGAGGACGTGGCCGACTGGCTTCGCGAGGAGTCGCGTGTAGCGGTGGCCCCGGAGGAAATGGACGAATTCCTGGATGATGTCGACGCATTGCGCGAACGTGCCGAACGCCTTGAAGCCCGTCTGAATCGACTTGCCAGTTCGACGGAGCCCGAGGCATGACGCCATTGCGATTGGCCCCGAGGCTGCTGCGCGTGGCCGTCGTGCTGTTGCGCTATCGACTGGACGAACTGGTCGACGCAGCGCACCTGTTCCGTCCGGTGAAGCTGGTTCGCGGAATCCTGCCGCGCGCGCGTGCTGATGTGCGCGGACTGCCGCGGGGCGCGCGCCTGCGTCTGGCACTCAACGATCTGGGGCCGATCTTCGTCAAGGCCGGCCAGGTCCTCTCCACACGTCGCGACCTCATCCCACCCGATATCGCCGATGAGCTGGCCGAGTTGCAGGACAAGGTGCCGCCATTCCCGGGGCACGAGGCACGCGCGATCATCGAGCAGTCACTGGGTAAGCCGGTGGATGAGCTGTTCCGCGATTTCGAGGTCGAAGCCTTGGCCTCCGCTTCGATTGCCCAGGTGCATGCCGCACGCCTTCCGTCCGGCGAGGCGGTCGTGGTCAAGGTGCTGCGTCCCGGTATCGAGAAGCGCATCAAGCGTGACGTGGACCTGCTGCATGCGCTGGGCGAACTGGCCCAACGCTGGCATCCCAACGCGGACAAGGTTCGTCCGCTGGATGTGGTGGCCGAGGTCGAAAAGACCCTGGGCAACGAGCTGGACCTGCAGCGCGAGGGCGCCAATGCCAGTCTGCTGCGGCGCAATTTCGAGCATTCGGACGATCTCTATGTGCCGGCGGTCTACTGGGATCATTCCAGCGAGCGCGTCCTGACCCTGGAACGCGTGTACGGCGTACCCGCCGACGACATTGCCGCGATCGACAAGGCCGGTATTGATCGGCATGCGCTGGCGGCGATGGGCGTGCGGCTGTTCTATGAACAGGTATTTCGCGACAATTTCTTCCACGCAGATGCGCATCCGGGAAACATCTGGGTCGATACCAGCGTAAGCACGCCAAGGTTCATTGCCCTGGACTTCGGCATCATGGGTTCACTGCCCGAGGCCGACCAGTACTGGCTGGCGGAAAACTTCATTGCCCTTTTCGAACGCGACTATCGGCGTATTGCCGAACTGCACCTTGCGGCCGGTTGGATGCCGCGACATATCCGGGTGGATGAACTGGAAGCGGCCGTACGCACAGTATGCGAGCCCTATTTCACCCGGCCGTTGGCACAAATTTCCATTGCCGAGGTGGCGGCCAAGCTTTTCCAGACCGCACGACGCTTCGAACTGACCCTGCAGCCGCAGCTGATCCTGCTGCAGAAAACCCTGCTTAATATCGAAGGCGTGGGCCGGATGCTGGATCCGGAGATCGACATCTGGTCGGTAGCACATCCAGTGCTCAAGCGTATCCTGCGCAAGCGTTACAGCCCGCGACACGCGATCCGCATTCTGCGGCGACGGCTTCCGGAATGGTTGCATGCCGCGCCGCGCATGCCCGACCTGGTGCGCGAAATGCTGGAACAAAACGTTTCGGGACAGGCGCGCGTGCACTTTGCCTCCGAGGATCTCAAGCAGCTGCATGCCGAAGCGCGGCGATCGCGACGGCTGCTGGCCGGAGGTCTGGTTGGCGCCACCCTGGTCCTGGGCGGAACCCTGCTCTGGTCGCTGGCGCCGCAGCATGGCCCGTGGATCCCCGGAGTTGCCGTGGCCCTCGGTGCGCTGGCCTTTCTGTTCAGCTGGCCCCGGCGCAACTAGACCCGACCCGGGCGTTGGCACGCATTGCTGAACGCCCGCCGTTACAGGGCTACACTTTGGGCATGCTTCGTGTAAACCGATCCATTGCCATTCCCGAGTCCGAACTCACGGAACGCTTTGTGCGAGCCACAGGGCCCGGTGGGCAGCACGTGAACCGGACAGAGAGCGCGGTAGAGCTGCGTTTTGATGCGGCACGTTCGCCGACCCTGCCCGACGCCGTGCGCCATCGCTTGCTGCAGCGTCGTGACCGGCGGATCAGTGCCGATGGCGTGGTCGTGATCCAGGCGCGCCGTTTCCGCGATCAGTCACGCAATCGCGAGGATGCCCGTGAACGCCTGTTGTCCTTGCTCAAGGACGCGTTGCGCGCACCCAACAGACGCATACCGACCCGACCCACGCGCGCATCGAAGGAACGGCGACTGGCAGGCAAGCAGCATCGCGGAAAGATCAAGCGCACGCGTTCGCGAAACTGGAGCGCTGAGTGAACACGCAATGGTTGCCCAAGGTACCGTCCCAGTCACCCCATTCGCGGCGGAGTCTGGTGGCGCATTCAAGCGCCTGGATCCTGCGCATGTCGGGATGGCGTCTGCAGGGCGAGTTTCCAGATGCGCCCAAGCTGATCATCATCGGTGCGCCGCATTCGTCCTACTGGGATGGGGTCTGGGGCCTGTTGATGAAGCTCGCGCTGGGTCTGAATATCAACATCATGATCAAGCGTGAGGTCATGGACGGGCCGCTGGGACCGTTGTTGCGACGCCTGGGACTGATTCCGATCGACCGCAGAGCGCCCATCGACGTGGTCCAGCAGATGGTGCGACGCTTCCGCGAGTGCGAGCGCATGTGGCTGGGGATTACGCCCGAAGGTACGCGCAAGCACGTGAAACACTGGAAGTCGGGCTTTCTGCGCATTGCCCACGAGGCCGATGTGCCGATCCTGCCGGTGTTCGTCGACTATCCCAGCAAGAGCTTCATCCTGGGCAGCATTCAGCACGTGACGGGTCATCGTGATGAGGATCTGGATCGCATTCGCGCCCTGTTTTCCGGCTACCACGGCAAACATCGTGACGCCTGATCCCAGGCATGGCGAAGCGATAACCTCCGGGTGGCGCAGGGACTTGCGGAGCACGCAATGTCAGCGAGCGGAATGCCCGGATTCGTCATATTCGCGGTGGGTCAGCAGGCCCGGCCGGATCAGGTCGACGAAGGCGCGTGCCTCGGGACTGAGATACTTGCCTTTGCGCATCACCACCCCGTAACTGCGCTGGGGGAAAAAGCGCCGCATGTTGCGTACGGCCAGATGTGCTTGATCAGCCTCGCTGAGGCAAATGCCAGTGACGATGGAAATGCCGAGACCCATCGCCACGTAGTGCTTGATCACTTCCCAGCCCCCGACCTCGATGGCGACGGTATACGGCACCTGGCGCTGCTGGAAGACCAGGTCGACCAACCGATAGGTGGTCAGGCGCTGCGGGGGCAGGATCAGGCCGTATGGGGAAAGGTCCTCGATGCCGATGTCCTTGTTTCCGGCCAGTGGATGGTCCAGCGGCATGATCAGCATTGGATCGAAATGGTAGACGGGTGCGTAGGCGAGGTCGTTGGGCACGTCCAGCATCGAGCCGACCGCGAAGTCCGCATCATCCTCGCGTAGCAGCGCCAGGCCGTCTTTTCCGGTCACATTGGCAAGCTCGAGATGCACGCCAGGCATCTGTTCACGAAAGGCCTGCACCAGGGTCGGCAGAAGATACTGGATCGTGGATGTGCCCGCAGCAATCTTCAGCGATCCACTCTTCAGGCCCTTCAGTCGGGACTGGAAGTCACGGTCCAGAGTCTCCAGGCCATCCATCAGCGGGCGCGCCAACTCGTAAAGGAGCTCGCCTGCATCGGTGACGGTTATGCGTCGGCGGGTGCGCTCGAACAGGATGACGCCAAGCTCGCGCTCAAGGGCCTTGATCTGCAGGCTGATCGAGGGTTGCGACAGATACAGTGCCTCTGCCGCGCGGGTCAAGGTGCCCAGCTTGACGGTGTACACGAATGCGCGAAGCTGCTTGGTCCGGTTGCCCTTGTAGTAGAAACGAGGGTCGGTGGCAGGTGAATTTTTGCCCCCACGCCCTTGTCTTGTGCTGGATATCTTATTTTTAATCATGCAATTAGCATCAAAATTGACAATACCAATGTTATGAATTGAAACATTTGCTTTGTCAAATCTAGTTGGGTGCATCAGCGTGTAACTCCCGAACGAATCGCTGGAGATGGCTGATGTCAGTGCTGCCCGAATACGTGCCTGAACGCGGCATGGTCGAAGTCAATGGATGCATGAATCCGGAGCGTGCCCGGATCCTCACGCCCGCGGCGCAGGATTTTCTGGCCATGCTGCACCACCGTTTCGATGCCCGTTGCCTGGAGCTTCTGGCCAGGCGAAAGCTGCGCCAGCGCGCGTTCGATGCAGGGACTTTGCCTGATTTTCGTGACGACACCCGCGCCATTCGTGAGGCGGACTGGAAGGTGGCTCCAATTCCTCCGGCCTTGCGCGACCGTCGCGTGGAGATCACCGGCCCGGTCTCGCGCAAGATGGTCATCAATGCATTGAACTCGGGCGCGCGTGTTTTCATGGCCGACTTCGAGGATTCCAACGCCCCGACGTTCGCCAATTTGATCGATGGCCAGATCAATCTGCGCGATGCAGTCGACGGCAGCATCGAGTTCAGCAATCCGGAGGGCAGGACCTACCGTCTGGACCCGGATCCAGCAGTGCTGATCGTGCGACCACGCGGTTGGCACTTGCCCGAACCGCATCTGACAGTGGACGGACATCCGCTTTCGGGCGCACTGGTGGACTTTGGACTGTTCGTCTTCCACAACGCCGCAGCACTGGCCGCGTGCGACCGTGGGCCGTATGTTTACCTGCCAAAGCTCGAGAGCATGGAAGAAGCTGCCCTCTGGAACGATGTCATGTCGTGCGCCGAGGGCGAGCTGAGCCTGCCCGAGGGCAGCATGAAAGCTACCGTGCTGATCGAGACCCTGCCGGCAGCTTTCGAGATGGACGAGATCCTGCATGCCCTGCGCGCACGCGCGGTGGGACTGAACTGCGGGCGTTGGGATTACATCTTTTCGTACATCAAAACGTTTCGCACGGACCGCTCGCGCGTGTTGCCGGAACGCGGACAGGTCGGCATGACCGTCCCGTTCCTGCGCGGCTATTCACAGCGACTGATCCAGACTTGCCATCGAAGGGGGGCACTGGCCATGGGCGGCATGGCGGCACAGATACCGATCAAGGGTGACGAGGTGGCCAACCGGGCCGCAATGGAAAAGGTGCGGGCAGACAAGCTGCGCGAAGTCCGTGATGGACATGATGGCACCTGGGTTGCACATCCGGCATTGGTTGCGGTGGCCATGGAAATATTCGATGCCCACATGCCGGGGGACAACCAGATCGACCGCAGCAGAGAGGACGTGCACGTGGATCGCGACCAGCTGATCGCGCCATGCAGCGGCAGCATCACCCGGGAAGGTTTCGACAACAACGTGGAAGTGGCGCTGCGCTACACCGCCGCATGGCTTGGAGGCCTGGGCTGCGTGCCTATTCATCACTTGATGGAAGACGCGGCCACGGCTGAAATTGCCCGGTCCCAGTTATGGCAATGGCTGCATCACGATCATCTGGAGTTCACCGACCATGCGCCGATCGATATGGCCTTGTTCGACCGATCCCTGGCCAATCACGTGCATCGTCTGCGGGGCAAAGATGTACCCGGTGTCGAGCACCTCGACGATGCATCGGCACTGTTGGCCGAACTGACGCATGCCGACACGTTGGCCGACTTTCTCACCCTGCCCGCAAGCACGCGGCTCCAAGGTTGCGACACCCCTGCCCTGCCCGAATCAGGAGACAAGAAATGAGCTTTTCGATGCCAAGCACTGAAAGCATGACCCGCGAATGGAATGAAAGCCCTCGCTGGAGCAACGTGACCCGTCCCTATGACGCGGCGAAGGTGGCACGCCTGCGGGGAAACGTGTCAGTCGAACACTCCCTGGCCCGGCGGGGTGCCGAGCGACTGTGGCGGTCGTTGCACAGCGAAGAGTACGTCAACGCGCTGGGTGCGTTGACGGGCAACCAGGCCATGCAACAGGTCAAGGCAGGTCTGCAGGCCATTTACCTGTCCGGTTGGCAGGTGGCGGCCGATGCCAACACCGCCGGCACAATGTATCCGGATCAGTCGCTGTACCCGGTCGACTCGGTGCCCGAAGTGGTTCGTCGCATCAACAACACCCTTCGCCGAGCCGACCAGATCCATCATGCCGAGGGCAACGATGACATCGACTGGATGGTGCCGATTGTTGCAGACGCCGAAGCGGGATTCGGCGGCGTGTTGAATGCATTCGAACTGATGACGCACATGATCGAGGCTGGTGCCGCAGGCGTGCATTTCGAGGATCAGCTGGCGAGCGCAAAGAAATGCGGCCACATGGGCGGAAAGGTCCTGGTACCAACCCAGGAAGCCGTACAGAAGCTGGTGGCAGCTCGACTGGCGGCTGATGTGGCCGGTGTCCCGATGGTGATTGTCGCGCGCACGGATGCCATGGGCGCAGGATTGCTGACATCGGATGTGGATCCGCATGACGCACCGTTCTGCACAGGCACACGTACGATCGAAGGTTTCCACGAGACGCACAAGGGGATCGACCAGGCGATTGCGCGCGGTCTAGCCTATGCGCCCTATGCCGACTTGATCTGGTGCGAAACGGGCACGCCGGACCTGCAGCAGGCGCGACAGTTTGCCGAAGCGATTCATGCAAAGTTTCCCGGTAAATTGCTGGCCTACAACTGTTCCCCCAGTTTCAACTGGAAGCAGAACCTGGATGAAGCCACCATCGCTTCTTTCCAGAGCGATCTGGCTGCCATGGGCTACAAGTTCCAATTCATTACCCTTGCAGGGTTTCATGCACTGAACTATTCGATGTTCGAATTGGCACGTGGATACAAGGACCGCCAGATGGCTGCATATGTCGAGCTCCAGGAGGCGGAATTTGCCGCGGAGTGTCACGGTTACACGGCAGCGCGTCACCAGCGGGAAGTGGGCGCGGGTTACTTCGACAGTGTCAACCAGGCCATATCCGGTGGTTTGAGCTCACTTTCTGCACTCTCAGGCTCCACAGAAAGTGACCAGTTTCACATTTCCAGGCATTCAAACGCCGCGTGAACATCGAAAAGCCATGGATGGCATGAGTAATGCGAGGAGAGGGGCAAGACCTGCAACGTGACAGACCGCACAAAAAGGTGGCGTAAACGTCTGGAGTTGCTAGGATTGACTCCCATGCACATGAGGAAGGGTTTGTGGTCAAGGGGAAGTACGGGACCACACGACGTATCGCCGGCGTCCTTTCCGAGGATGCCCATATTCGACGTCTGTCCGGCGCCGAGATGGGATCGTTCTGTTCGGTAGGTACCCGCTGCACGGTCGATGCAGGACAAGTGCTTTTTCGTCGCGGCGAGATTGGGCAATGCATGTTCATCATCGAGCGCGGCCAGATCAAGCTGGACTTTGCCGGGCACATGCGCAACAAAACCCTGGGCGAACGCGAGTTCTTTGGTGAACTGGCCCTGTTCATTGGCCATCACGCGCGCATGGCCGACGCGGTGGCCGTTGTTGATTGCGAATTGTGGTCGGTGGACCAGCCGGGTTTCGATATCCTTCTACAGAGTCAGCCTGATCGCATGGTGCAGTTCATGCGGCGGTCGTTTGCGTATCTGGTGTCAAGTGAACAACATCTGGTGACCGGACTGCAGCGACGAAATGAGGATCTGCTTCGAGCCATGGAGTCCCTGCGTGCGACCAAGGGTGAGCTTACGCGGGCCGAAGATCAGGTGCGAACCGATGACATGACCGGGCTGAGCAACCGGCGTGGCCTGTATGCCTACCTCGACGGACTGTTGCCGCTTCCGGAAGGTCTGCAACTGGGCATGCTGCTGATTGATCTGGACCACTTCAAGAAAATAAACGACCAACATGGATTGATGGTTGGCGATGAAGTCCTTCGCGCAGTAGGCAAGGTCATCCGCAGTGTGACCCGCAGTGGTGACCTGGCCGGGCGGCTGGGGGACGACGAATTCACATTGATCTGCCAGGTCGAGTCGGCACAGCAGCTCAGGCTTCGCGCAGACCAGATCCTCCAGGGTGTTCGCCGTCTTGGATTTGGAGATTTCGGGGAACCGGACCTGTTTGTCACCGTCAGTATTGGTGGCGGGATGTGTGAACTCATTGATGGCTGGTCCATGTGGTATGGCGACATGGACCGTGC
>NZ_JAQIBU010000273.1 GCF_027858935.1 Oleiagrimonas sp.
GGGATCGAACGCTTGGCCACGTTGGCTGCATAGTCGCCGATGCGTTCGATATCCGAGGCAATGCGCAGGGCGGCGAACACCGCGCGAAGATCGCTGGCCATCGGTGCGCGCAGTGCCAGTAGCCGGACCACGCCGTGGCTGATCTCGTTCTCCATGCTGTCAATGGCATCGTCATTGTCGACCACGCGCTGGGCCGAGCGTTCGTCACGGCGTTCGACCACGTCGATGGCCGCTTCCAGTTGCTTGACGGAAAGCTCGCCCATGCGTGCGATCTCGCCTGTCAGACGGACCAGTTCGGTGTCGTAACTCTTGATGATGTGGTCGGTGGATGTGGTCATGGGTATTTCCGGCGCCGGCAGTGGTTGGGATGGTGCATGGTGGGCGTTGCAAAATGCGCTGGGATGCATGCCCCGGTGATGAGCGGATGCCGCTGATGCGGCCTCCGCACCGTTCGATGGCTCAGCCGAAGCGACCGGTGATGTAGTCCTCGGTCTGCTTCTTGGTCGGTTTGGTGAAGATCTTTTCGGTGTTGCCGAATTCGATCAATTCGCCCAGATACATGAAGGCCGTATAGTCGGACACGCGCGCGGCCTGCTGCATGTTGTGGGTCACGATCACGATGGTGAACGTGCGCTTGAGCTCCTCGATCAGCTGCTCGATGCGGCTGGTGGCGATCGGGTCGAGTGCCGAAGTCGGTTCGTCCAGCAGCAGCACATCCGGTCGCAGCGCGATGCAGCGTGCGATGCACAGACGCTGCTGCTGTCCACCGGACAGGCCCAGTGCGCTCTGCTTGAGCTTGTCCTTGGCCTCGTCCCAGATCGCGGCCTGACGCAGCGCCTCTTCGACGCGCTGGTCCATCTGCTTGCGGTTGAGCTTCTGGTGGTGACGGATGCCGTAGGCCACGTTCTCGTAAATGGTCATCGGGAACGGCACCGGCTTCTGGAACACCATGCCGACCTTGGAACGCAGGCGGTTCATGGAGTAGCTGGCGGCCAGGATGTTCTCGCCTTCGAGCTCCACCGAGCCCTCCGCGCGCAGCTTCGGATACATCGAATAAATGCGGTTGAACACGCGCAGCAGCGTGGACTTGCCGCAGCCGGACGGGCCGATGATGGCGGTGACCAGCTTTTCCGGAATGTCCATGCTGATGTTCTTCAGGGCATGGAAATCCTGGTAGAAGAAGTTGAGGTCGCGGACCTTGATCTTGTTGCGGACAGTTTCGAGCCCTTCCGGGGCTGGCGTGACCGCAGTGGCGGCGGAGGCCAGGTCAGTCATAACTCACCTTCTTGCGTATGAAGAACAGACGGGTCAGCAAGCTCAGCGCAAGCACGAACAGCGTGATCAGCAGGGCGCCAGCCCATGCGATGGCATGCAGCGTCGGGTTGGGGTCGTTGGTGTACTGGTAGATCGCGACCGGCAGGCTCGCGGTCTTGCTCAGCGGACTGTAGGTCATGAAGTTGTTGCCAAAGGCCGTGAACAGCAACGGGGCCGTCTCGCCGGCCAGGCGCGCCAGAGCCAGCAGCACGCCGGTCAGGATGCCGGACGTGGCCGCGCGCATCAGCACCTGCACGGTCAGTTTCCACTGCGGGATGCCCAGCGACAGCGCCGCCTCGCGCAGGGTGCCGGGCACCAGCTGCAGCATCTCGTCGGTGGTGCGCACGATCACCGGCAGGCCGATCAGGGCCAGCGCTATGGAACCGGCCAGGCCAGAGAACGATACTTCGCCGTTCGTCATGTTGGACATCGGCACCACGACGATCACGTAGACGAACAGGCCGAGCACGATCGACGGCGCCGAGAGCAGGATGTCGTTGAGGAAGCGGATGGTCGCGCCCAGCTTGGAGGTATTGGCGTATTCGGCCAGGTAGGTTCCCGCCAGAACGCCGATGGGCGCGCAGATCAGCAGCGCCAGCATGTCCATGCCCAGGGAGCCGACGATGGCGTTGGACAGGCCACCATCGGCGCCATAGGCGGTGATCTTGGTGAACAACGTCAGGTTCAGTGCGCTGATGCCATTGCTGACCGTCACCCACAGGATCCAGGCCAGGAAGATCAGGCCGATCACGGTGGCGATGGCGCTCAGCACCATGGCGATGATGTTGCTGATCTTGCGCCGGGTGTAGATGGCGTTGGACATCAGCTGCCCTCCCGTTTGGACAACTGGCGCAACATCAGTCGTGCGATCAGCAGCACGATGAAGGTGACCACGAACAGCAGGAATCCCAGCGCGATCAGCGCCGAGCGGTGCGTGCCCACGGCCTCGTTGAATTCGTTGGCGATGGACGATGAGATCGAGGTGCCCGGCATCAGCAGCGAACTGGTGATGTTGTAGGAATTGCCGAGCACGAAGGTGACCGCCATGGTCTCGCCCAGCGCGCGGCCCAGGCCCAGGAAGATGCCGCCGATCACCGCCGAGCGGGTGTACGGCAGGACGATGTCCCAGACCACTTCGCGGGTGGTCGAGCCCAGCGCATAGGCCGATTCCTTCAGGCGCGCGGGCACGGTCAGGAAGACCTCGCGCATCACCGAGGAAATGAACGGCAGGATCATCACTGCCAGCACGATGCCTGCAGTCAGGATGCCCAGGCCCAGGGGTGGACCCTGGAACAGCTTGCCGATCAGCGGGATGCTGCCCAGCGTGCTGCTGAGCGCCGGTTCGATGCTTGACATGAACGGCACGAACACGAACAGGCCCCACATGCCGTAGATGATCGAGGGAATGCCCGCCAGCAATTCAATGGCGGTGGAGATCGGACCGCGCATCCAGGAGGGCGCGATCTCGGTCAGGAACAGGGCGATGCCGAAGCTGACCGGGACGGCCAGCACCAGCGCGATGAGCGAGGTGACCAGGGTGCCGAAGATCGGCGCCAGCGCGCCGTAGTTGTCGGTGACCGGGTTCCAGGCCGTGCTGGTCAGGAAATGCAGGCCGTGCCCAAACAGGACTTCGCGCCCGCCCCAAAGTGTCGACAGGGCGGCCCCCAGCAGGGCGGCGAGCACCAGGAGTGCACAGAAGCCGAGGATACGTCGGAAGAAGACGTCGAGGCGGGCGTCCCGA
>NZ_JAQIBU010000094.1 GCF_027858935.1 Oleiagrimonas sp.
CCACCAACTTCCGAGACGGCTTCGGGGATGGCCTGGCGCAGGCTGCGTCCGCCCAGCGCCATATGCCGGTGGATGTTCTCCACCACCACGATGGCATCGTCGACCAGGATGCCGATGGAAAAGATCAGTGCGAACAGCGACACGCGGTTGATGGTGAAGCCCATCGCCCAGGAGGCGAACAGGGTCAGCATGAGGGTGATGATCACCGCCGTGCCCACCACGAGGCCTTCGCGCCAGCCCAGTACGAACACCACCAGAAGCACGACCGACAAGGTGGCGAGCAGCAGGTGCAGCAGCAGGCCGTTGGCCTTCTCCGTGGCGGTCTTGCCGTAGTCGCGAGTGACCGTGACATGCACGTCGCTGGGAATCACATCGCCGCGCAAGGCCTTCAGCCGCGCCTTGATGGCATCGGTGATATCGGCGGCATTGCTGCCGGACTTCTTGGCCACGGCGATGGTCACCGCCGGCGCGGTGCCCATCGACGGCCCACCCTTGCCCGGCGGCGTGCCGAACCATACGTATCTTGCAGGCAGGTCGGCACCGCGATGGATCTTCGCCACGTCGGACAGGAACACCGGGTGGCCATGGTTCAGTCCGATGACCAGTTGCCGGATCTGGTGCGCATCAGCCAGAAACGTGCCCGCGGTGACCGGGATCGTACGGTCACCACCAACCCTGTCACCGGCCTGGGCCACCACGTTGGCAGCCTTCAGTGCCTTCACCAGATCGCCCATGGAAAGGCCGTAGGCGGCCAGCCTGGCCGGCTCCAGCTGTACCACCACGGCACGATCGGGCGCACCGATGGTGTAGACATCACGCGTGCCGGGGATTCGTTTCAGCACAGTCTCCAGCGAATGCGCCACCTGCGCCAGCTGGTTCGGGGTGCGCTGCGGGTTGTTGCTCCACAGAGTCAACCCCATCACCGGCACGTCGTCGATGCCCATGGGACGGATCAGCGGCTGCCCCACACCCAGCCCCGGCGGCACGAAGTCACGGTTCTGATAGACCTGGTTGTACAGGCGCACGATCGCGGTCCGACGCGGCACGCCCACCTTGAACTCGACCGAGATCATCGACAGGCCCGGCCGGCTCACCGAATACACATGCTTGATCCCCTTCAGTTCGGAGAGTTTCTTCTCCAGCGGATAGGTGACCAGGTTCTCCACGTCGTGCACGTCGGCACCCGGAAACGGCACCATCACGTTGGCCATGGTGACGTCGATCTGCGGCTCTTCCTCGCGTGGCGTGATCAGGATTGCGGTCAGGCCCAGCAGCAGCGCCGCCATCGCCAGGATCGGTGTCAGTGGCGAAGACTGGAAGGCGCGCGCGATGCGACCGGAAAATCCCAAACGCGAGCTCATGTCTGCGACTCTGCATGTTGGCTGGAAAGGTAGCGCGCGGCGGCGGCCGGGTCGGTGGCGATCATGTCACCGTCACGCAGGCCCGACAGCACCTCGACACGTTTGCCGAAGCGCTCCCCGGTCCGCACTTGGCGCAGTGATACATCGTGGCCCTCGATCACGTAAACACCGCTGACCTCGCCCTGATGCCAGATGGCGCTTTCCGGCACCAGCAGACGACGGGCCGTGCCCACGGCAAAAGCGGCCTTGACCGTCATCCCCGGGAACAGGTCCGGATGGGAACCGTCCAGGAGCAGACGAACGTCGAACGTGTGCGTCTTCGGGTCGGCGTACGGATACACGATCACCTTGGCGACATCCATGCGAGCGCTGCGACAGTCCTCCGGAAGGATCTGTGCCTGGTGGTACTTGCGGATGGCCGCGATGGCGCTCTGCGGAACCTGCACCTTCACGCGCAGGTCCTTGAGCGACTCGATGGCAATCAATGCCTGCGGCGAGGGCGGTCCGGCCTGCACGGCCTCGCCGACCTGCACGAAGCGTTGGGTGACGATGCCGTCGTAGGGCGCCCTTATCACGGTGTAATCCAGCTGCTGGCCCACCTGCCGTGACTGCGCCTGTGCCGCGCGCAATGCGGCCTGCGCGGCATCCCGCGCACTGCGTGCCTGGTCCAGGTCGGACGTGGACACCAGCCGCTGGGCATAGATCGAGGCGATGCGCTTGTAATGGGCCTCTGCATTGACATAGGCGGCCCGCGCGGATGCGATTTGCGCCTGCGCGGCCGAGTGCGCGGACTTCTGCTCGACATTGGTGAAGCGCACCAGCACGTCCCCGGCCTTGACCCTGTCGCCGACGTCGTAGGGCAGTTCCTTCACGCGCGCATTGGTCTGCGCGGTCAGGGTCACCTGGTGCACGGCATCGACCACGCCGTCCCAGACCTGCTCGCGATGGGCCAACTCGACGTGCACGACCCGGGTGGCCAGCGGCGGCGATCGGGACACGGGCTTTTGATTTTCGGGCGACTTGCCGCAAGCGGCCAACAAAGGCAGCGCGAGCAGCCACAACCCCATGAGATAACGTCGATTCATGCCGAAACGGCCTTTGTTTCTCGTGAACGGGG
>NZ_JAQIBU010000211.1 GCF_027858935.1 Oleiagrimonas sp.
CGATCGTCCTTCTGGTCCCGCCTGCAATTGTGCGGGACTTCAGTCGTCCATCAGCGGACGAATCAATGCCATGATGCGGTCGACAGCACCCTGCTCATGCTCAAATACCCTGCGCGCGGCGCGGCCCATGCGCTCACGCTCATCCGGGTGTTCCAGCAAGCCGCGCACTGTATTTCCCAGGCTTTTCTCGCTGACCTCAAGTGCGCCCCCTCTTGTGCGCAGACTTTGCGTGATGCCCTCGAAATTGAAGGTATGCGGCCCGACCAGTACAGGGCAGGAAAGAGCAGCGGGCTCCAGCAGGTTGTGTCCGCCGATGTCGACCAGGCTGCCGCCCACGAAGGCCACGTCAGCGGTCGCATAAAATCGTATCAGCTCACCCATGGCGTCGATGAGAAAACACTGGGTTCGCGCACCCGCATTGCGGTCCGTGCTACGCACTGCGGTACGAAAGCCCAGGCCACGGATGGTCTGCTCGACCAGACGGAACCGTTCGGGATGTCTGGGCACAAGCACCAGCAATGCATCCGGGAAACGTTTGAGGACTTCAAGATGGGCTCGCAACACCACCAACTCTTCGCCTTCATGCGTGCTGGCGGCGATCCAAACCGGCCGCTCGCTGCCCCATAGCGCGCGGTCTTCAAGTGCCTTCGCGTGCACGCCGGACGGCAGCGGCATGTCGAACTTCAGGTTGCCGGCGACTGTGATGCGCCGCCGGTCGGCGCCCAGCAACCGATAGCGCGCGGCATCCACGAATGACTGCGCGGCCACATGCTCGACACATGTCAGCGCTTTTCGAGCCATCTTGCGAAACGGCATGTAGCCGCGCATCGAGCGACGTGAAAGTCGCGCGTTGACGATCAACAAGGGAATATGACGTCGACAGCAGGCCGCATAGAGATTGGGCCAGATCTCGGTCTCCACGAAAACCGCGATGCGCGGCCGGAGGACCCGAAGAAAGCGGCCGATCACCACGGGCAGATCGAACGGAAGATAGACATGCAACACCCGGTCCCCAAACAGCTTGCGCACCCGCTCCGAGCCGGTTGGCGTCCCCGTGGTCAACACCATCGGATAATCCGGGTAGGTCTTCATCAAGGCCTTGATCAAAGGCTCGGCTGCATTGACCTCGCCCAGGGACACGGCGTGCAACCAGATACTGTCTCGTGCCAGCACGGGAGCCGGAAAGATTCCAAAACGTTCACGCCAGCGCTGGTGGAAGTCACCATATCGCCAGCCACGAGCCCACAACCGCACCATCATGACAGGCGTGGCCACGAACATGGCAAGCGTGTAAAGCAGGCGCACCGGCATCATCCTGGTGGATATGGCGGGCCAGTATAACGATTGCACGTCTCGAGCAACCGCACGCGGCGGCCGCATTGATTACAATCCCCCTCTGATGTCCGGAACGACCCGCCCCATGTTACAGCGCACTCTGCTTCGACCGGCCCTTTGGCCGTCTTGGATCGGACTCGGCTGCGTGTGGCTTGTGGCTCGTCTTCCCTATCGCGTCCTGCTCGGGCTGGGCGGCGCACTCGGTCGACTCATTCGCCACATCCCCAGTGCCAGGCGCCACATCGCCGAACGCAACATCGCCTTGTGTTTTCCGGAACTCGATATCCGTGCGCAACGCAGGCTGGTCGATGACCACTTGCACGACCTGGGCTACATGATGGCCGAATTCGCGCTCGGCTGGATGGGCTCCGACGCCGCCATCGAACGCATTCCCATGGATATTCAGGGACTCCATCACCTTGAGCAGGCGCGGGCACAGGGTCGGGGGGTCTTGCTGGTCGGTGGCCACTTCTCGCACCTCGAGCTGTGCGCGCGCCTGGTCTCGCAGCAGATACGCATCGCCGGCATGTACCGGCGCATGAACTCGGAGGTCTTCGAGTGGGCCGTACTGCGCGCACGACTGGATTACGCCGATGCCATGTTCGACAAGGACGACCTGCGCGGAACTGTCCGTTACCTCAAGCGCGGCGGCACCATGTGGTATGCGCCCGACCAGGACATGCGCAGCAAGGACAGCGTCTTTGTGCCGTTCTTCGGTGTCCCGGCCGCGACCATCACCGCGACCCATCACCTTGCGCGGTTGTCGGGTGCGCTGGTGATTCCTTTCTTTCATCGGCGTCTGCCCGGCGGCGGCTATGCGATTTGCCTTGACCCACCGCTGGAGGATTTCCCTGGCGCCGACGTGACCGCCGACACCGCCCGCGTCAATACCGCCATCGAGCGCATGGTGCGCGCCGCACCCGAGCAATACCTGTGGGTGCACAAGCGTTTCAAGACCCGCCTTCCCGGTGAGCCACCGGCCTACTGACTGCCACGCCCGCGATGGCGCCGCGCCTCGTGCAGCTTGGCGTATTTCAGGAACACGTAGAACGCCCCGGAGGCACTGGCGATGAAACCTGCCCAACCGTTCAGGAAATAGCGCTTGAACAGGTATTGGCGCAAAAAGAAGACCGGTGGATACACGACCATGCGCACGCCCGTGAAGCGCTGACGCCGGCGCAACTTGTGCGCCACCATGCCGCTGGAGTAGCGGTTGATCTTTTCCACCCGGGCGGCGATATCGCGATCCCCGTCGTTGACGAAGTCAGCACGGCGCAGGATGCGCACCGGCCCCTCCACTTCCACCGCCGCGTGCACCTCCACATCATTCATGCGCCCGCGTCGCCGATCAAACAGGCGCAGATGCGCGTTGCGGTGACTCCATGGGTGCTGGATGGTCCAGAACATGCGCTCGCGCCGCGGCAACCGGTAGCCGGCCACGTCCGGCTTTACCAGCGCCTGTTCGATCAGCGCACGCGTCCCCGGCGAAAGCACTTCGTCGGCATCAACATTGAGCACCCAGTCATTTCGAGCCAGGTCGATCGCACGCTGTTTCTGGGGTCCGTAGTCGTCGAACGGATGGACCTCCACACGCGCACCATGGCGCCGGGCAATCGCCACCGTTTCGTCCTCGGAGCCCGAATCAAGCACCAACAGATCCTCGGCCCAGTCGACGGCTTGCAGGCAACGCTCCAGAGTGTCGGCGTTGTTGTAGGTGATCACGACCACCGACAGCGGTTCACGCGTGCTCACGGATCGAGCTCCAAAGCCTCGTCCTCGACCACGAACAGCGCGGCACACCACAGTGCCAGCAACCACCAGAAGAACAGTCCCCACCAGGCCGAATAGAAGGCCAGGTGGGTGTTCAGCGGAAACACTGTGACCGCCAGCGCCACTGTGGATGGATAGGCGAGTGCGCGCGCCTGTGGATCGCGTCTTCGCCAGGTCCGCCACGCCAGCACCGTCGCCGCCAGCCAGGCCAACAACCCAATGGTCCCGGTGTCACTGGCCACTTCCAGCACCAACTGATGCGCATGGCAGGCACCTTGATTCTTGCCGCACGCCTCCTCGCTGGTCACGAAGTGGTCGTTGCTTGATGCATATGCCGGATAGGCATATCGGAAGGCGCGCACGCCCACACCATTGATAGGATGCCCCAGGTACATGCGCAGGGCCACGCTCCAGATATCCAATCGGCCGCTGGTTGCCGTGTTCACGCCCTGCTCGGTGTCACTGAACACCTGCATGGTCCGCTGCATCCGCTGATGGAATCGTGGTGAAGTCTTCCACGCCAGCCCCGCTGCCAGGGCAAGCGCCAGCAGACCGCCGGCGCACCATCCCAGGAGACGCAGCGGCGTGCGCGCTTCGCGCCAGGCAAAGGCAAGCGCCACCAGAGCGAAGGTCAGCCAGGCCGCGCGCGAGCCGGCCAGCAGAATCGGACCGAGCATCAGCAGCATGGCCAGTATCAGGCCGCGTCGTTTCCATTGCTCGCGAAACAGCCACAGCACGAATGGCGACAAACTGGCCAGCACCGGTCCCAACTTCAGGTTACCGGCGCCAAAGATGCCCGAAATACGCTCGGGAGCAGCGTGCCCTCCCAGACTCCAGCCGGTGAAGATCTGCACCCAGGCATCGAGCGCCCACAACGCCACCACCACGCCACTGGCCACATACATGGCGTGCAATCTGGACCGTCGCCGGATCGCAAAACAGGCGTACAGGCCGAGCGGTATATAGCGGATGATCCCGACCACGGTTTCCCAGCTGCGCGCCATCGCCACGCTGTCCAGGGCCGAAACCAGGGCTGCGGCAAAATAGGCCGCGAACAGCCACAGCAACATCCGGGCACCGGCATGCCCGGACAGCGCACGCGGCTCGCGCACGAACAGCATGATGCAGCCCAGCAGGCACAGGAATGTGCCCAGTTCGCTTGCCCGGCCCACCGGCAACAGTGCCAGCACCAGCCAGAACGGCAGCAGCGGCGAACGCAGGGCGGCTTTCAATGACGTGGCGAAAGACATGCACGTGGATCCGCGAGACCAGGGCGGATTGTAGGGTATACGGAATGGGGTCGAACGCGTGCGCCGCTCAGCCGCTCTGTCGGGTCTCGACCAGACGGCTGTAGAGTGCCAGCACCTGCGACTGCATATCCTTCAGGCGGTAGCTTTCCAGCGGTGCGATGGAAGGCGCCAGACGTAACAGTTCGGCCGCACGCTCGACCAGCCGCTCATGATCCCCCAGCGGAACCCGGCCAGCCGGATACAGTTCGGCCAGCAACTCGCCGACACCACCGTGCGCATAACCCAGTACCGGACGGCACAGCGAGAGCGCCTCGATCACGGTTCGCCCGAACGACTCGGGTTTGTTCGACAACTGCAGAATCAGCGAGGACACCGCATAGATATCGCGTACGTCGTCGCGCGGCGG
>NZ_JAQIBU010000272.1 GCF_027858935.1 Oleiagrimonas sp.
GTGACCGGCGCTTGCGAGCTGCCGGAGGGCGTGGAGATGGTGATGCCGGGTGACAACGTGAAGATGGTGGTGACGCTGATCCATCCGATCGCGATGGACGATGGCCTGCGTTTCGCGATCCGCGAGGGTGGCCGCACCGTCGGCGCCGGCGTGGTCGCCAAGATCTTCGAGTAACACGCAAGACTTCGGTGCGGCAGGCGGTATATCCGTCCTGCCGGTACCGGGAACAAGCGGATCCGGCGAGAAGCCGGCTCCATACCAAGTTGTAGAAACGTTCTTTCAATAAACACAGGACACGGTAATGGCGAACCAAAAGATTCGCATTCGGCTCAAGGCCTACGATCATCGTTTGATTGATCGTTCCGCCAGCGAGATCGTCGAGACTGCCAAGCGCACCGGCGCCACGGTACTCGGTCCGATCCCGCTGCCGACCAAGATCGAGCGCTATACCATCTTGACGTCTCCGCACGTCGACAAGGATGCGCGAGATCAGTACGAGACCCGCACGCACAAGCGCGTGCTGGATATCGTAGACCCCAACGACAAGACCGTGGACGCGCTCATGAAACTTGATCTCGCCGCTGGCGTAGATGTTCAGATCAAGCTCGGTTGAGCGATAGAGACAGGATACGAAGATGAGTATCGGACTGGTTGGCCGTAAATGCGGCATGAGCCGGATCTTTACCGAAGATGGCCAGTCGATTCCGGTGACGCTGATCGAAGCGACACCGAATCGGGTGACCCAGGTGAAGACCGAAGACAATGATGGCTACACCGCTGTCCAGGTGACTGCGGGCGTTCGTCGCGCATCACTGCTGACGAAGCCGGTGAAGGGCCACTACGCCAAGGCCAAGGTCGAACCGGGCCGTGGTCTGTGGGAATTCCGTGTTACCGCGGAAGACGCAGGCAAGTACAATGTTGGCGCCGAGATCAAGGTGGACGACATATTCACGGCTGGCCAAAAGGTCGATATTGCCGGCGTCAGCAAGGGCAAGGGTTTTGCCGGCACCATCAAGCGGCATCATTTCCGTGGGCAGGACAGCACCCACGGCAACTCGCTTTCGCATCGCGTGCCGGGCTCGATCGGCCAGAACCAGACGCCGGGCCGGGTTTTTCCGGGCAAGAAAATGTCCGGACACATGGGCGCCGTGCGCCGCACTGGTCAGGGTCTGGAAGTGGTCAAGGTCGACACCGAACGGCATCTGATTGCCGTCAAGGGTGCCGTGCCTGGCGCGACCGGCGGCAGCGTCATCATCCGCGCGACGACCAAGGGTTGAAGGAGAACGGCATGGAACTTAATGTCACTGGCGCCAAGCCGATTGAGGTCTCCGAAGTCGTATTCGGCACGGAGTTCCGCGAGCACCTGGTGCACCAGGTCGTTGTCGCTTACCAGGCGACTGCACGATCGGGCACCAAGGCGCAAAAAACACGCTCGGAAGTGAACGGTACCACCAAGAAGTCCAAGCGACAGAAGGGCGGTGGCGCACGCCATGGCGCGCTGACCGCACCGATCTTCATTGGTGGTGGCGTAACCTTCGCGGCCAAGCCGCGCAGTTACGAGCAGAAGGTCAACCGCAAGATGTACCGCGGTGCCCTGCGTTCGATTCTTGCAGAGCTGATCCGCAAGGAACGTTTCAAGGTGGTCGAGGACTTTGGCATCGATTCGTCCAAGACCAAGGCCATGATCGCCAAGTTGGCCGAATTGGACGTCAGCGGCCGCGTGCTGCTGGTTTCGGAAACGGCCAGCGAGGAGCTGTATCTGGCGACGCGCAACATTCCCTATGTGCATGTCGTTGATGCCGCTGCACTGAATCCCGTCAGCCTGGTCGGAGCCGATTATGTCGTCGCCACGGTCGAGTCGGTCAAGAAAGTCGAGGAGTGGCTGGCATGAGCAATGAACGCACACTCAATACGCTGCGCGGCCCGCATATTTCCGAAAAATCGGCGCTGCTTGGCGGATACAATCAGTACGTCTTCGTGGTTGCGCCAGAAGCGACCAAGGCAGACGTCAAGGCAGCGGTGGAAGACCTTTTCGACGTGACCGTCGAACGGGTGAACATCGTCAACGGCAAAAGCAAGACGAAGTCGTTCCGCTTCCGCACCGGCAAGCGCCAGGGCAAGCGCAAGGCTTATGTGCGTCTCGCCGATGGTCAAACCATCGACGTTTCGGCGCGCGCCTGATCCAGGAGTTCAATTTAGATGGCACTGATCAAACTCAAGCCGACCTCAGCTGGACGCCGCTCCACAGTGCGCGTATCCACGCCGGGACTGCACAAGGGCGCGCCGTATGCGGCGTTGACCGAATCGCAGTCGCGTACAGGTGGTCGCAATCATCACGGCCGCATCACCACGCGTCATCGTGGCGGCGGTCACAAGCAGCTGTATCGCATCATCGACTTCAAGCGCAACAAGATCGGCATCGCCGCTCGCGTGGAGCGTCTGGAGTATGATCCGAATCGCACCGCACACATTGCACTGGTGTGCTATGCCGATGGAGAGCGTCGCTACATCGTCGCGCCGAAAGGCCTGGAAGTGGGTGACCGCATCCTTGCCGGCAGCAACGCGCCGATCAAACCGGGCAACAGCCTGCCACTGCGCAACATCCCCATGGGCAGCACGGTGCATTGCATCGAGCTCAAGCCGGGCAAAGGCGCGCAGATTGCCCGCAGCGCCGGTGCATCGGCGCAGCTGGTCGCGCGCGAATCGGCCTACGCCACCTTGCGCCTTCGTTCCGGTGAAATGCGCCGCGTCTCGATCGAGTGCAGCGCGACCATCGGTGAGGTCGGCAACAGCGAGCACAGCCTGCGCAAACTCGGCAAGGCTGGTGCCAAACGCTGGAAGGGCATCCGTCCGACGGTGCGTGGTGTAGCCATGAACCCGGTCGACCATCCGCATGGCGGTGGTGAAGGCCGCACCTCGGGTGGTCGTCATCCGGTCAGTCCCTGGGGTACGCCGACCAAGGGCTACAAGACCCGTAACAACAAGCGCACGCAGCAGTTCATCGTGCGTCGCCGAAGCAAGAAGTAAGGGAAACGATCATGCCACGTTCTTTGAAGAAGGGTCCGTTCGTCGACCTGCATCTGCTGAAAAAGGTGGAGGTTGCCTCCGCCGCCAATAACCGGCGTCCGATCAAGACCTGGTCGCGTCGCTCAATGGTCCTGCCGGAAATGGTCGGCCTGACCATTGCCATTCACAACGGTCGCCAGCATGTCCCGGTGCTCATCAACGAGAACATGGTCGGGCACAAGCTCGGCGAGTTCGCGGTGACGCGCACCTTCAAGGGCCACTCCGGCGACAAGAAGTCGAAATGACGATGGATAGCACGATGGAAGCCAAAGCGATCCTGCGCAGCGCCCGTATCTCGGCGCAAAAAGTGCGCCTTGTGGCCGATCTGGTCCGTGGGATGCCCGTGGGCAAGGCCGATGGGCTACTCGAATTCACCAACAAGAAGGCCGCACACCTGGTACGCAAGGTGCTGTTGTCTGCCGTCGCCAACGCCGAGAACAATCTTGGTGCCGATGTCGACGAGCTGAAGGTGGCCCGCATCTTCGTGGATGAGGGCCCGACCATGAAGCGGATGCGCGCCCGAGCCAAGGGTCGCGGTTCACGCATCATGCGTCGTACCAGCCACATTACTGTCGTCGTCGGCGACTGATACAGGACGAAAACGATGGGTCATAAAGTACATCCCACAGGCATCCGCCTCGGTATTTCCAAGGATTGGAATTCCAAGTGGTATGCCAACAAGGGCCACTACGCCGAGTTTCTGATTGCCGATCTGAAGGTGCGCGAGCTTCTGCAGAACAAGCTCAAGCAGGCGGGCGTGTCCCGCATTCAGATCGAGCGTCCGGCAAACAACGCCCGTATCACGATCCACACCGCCCGTCCGGGCGTGGTGATCGGCAAGAAGGGCGAAGACATCGAAGCATTGCGCGCCGAATTGCGCAAGCGAATGGGCCTTCAATCTGTTGATGTTGCGATCGAGGAAGTGCGCAAGCCGGAAGTCGATGCGCAATTGATCGCAGAA
>NZ_JAQIBU010000293.1 GCF_027858935.1 Oleiagrimonas sp.
CATGATATGCGGTCCCTGGCCCATTATTTTGCGCAATATCAGCGTGTGAGCATGCATTGGCACAACACCATGCCCGGGGTCATGCTGGATGTGCCGTATGCCGCGCTGGTGAGCGACACCGAGGCCACCCTGCACCGGGTGCTGGAGCACTGCGCCCTCTCCATGGAGGATGCGTGCCTGCATCCAGAAATGAACACTGCACCGGTCGCCACTCCCAGCAGCACCCAGGTTCGTGAGCCGATCCATGCGCGGGGTCTTGGTGGTTGGCAGCCTTATGAAAAGTTTCTGCGGCCATTGCGCCAGGCCTTGGGCGAACTCCAGGGCGCGACGCGTTGAAGAGGAAAAACTGTTGCCTGATGCAGGCATGGTCGGAAGAAGGGATCGGCGTCACGACCGGGTCGCTTTTTATCGGTTAAGATCGTGTTTGACTCTCGCCCGCGTGCGACGGACGCACGCCTGTAGCGCGCCTGGCTTGTGCGCAGCAAGTCATGAGGCTGGTAACGGACAGCAGGTGCCGAAAAACAAGGTGATCCCCTGTTGATGCATCACAAGGCGCTAGTCCGTAGTTCAGATTTTGGAAGCAAACCTCGATCGTGTGCTCTGCGCAGATGTATGCAGACGGCACCCCGGCACCCCGGCGGCCCTATGCTACCGCTGGGCAGATGACGGTCGCACAAAAGGCTCGAGTCCTTTCTGAAATACCAGCCAGTGGACGTCGATAAGCGCATGGAGCTTTCAAGGGCCATGCTCTGGCGTGGCCAGTTGCGGGCCTGTGCCGAGCAATTGCTTTCCGTGGCCCGGCTGTTTCCCGATGACCCTGGCCTGATCCATCAATTGGAGAAACGCTTGTTCTTTATCGGGGAAATCAATACAGCGCGCCGCTGCCTTGACCGCCTTGAGGGCAAGGTTTCACGGGCGCGGCCCGATGCGGTAATCGGGCAGGCGCGCATTCTGCTCATGGTGAGAGATCCGATGGGTGTGTGCTGTTCAAATCATCAAGATGATGTTCGGATGCTCGCCCAGCAACAGCTACAGATACAGCTATGGGGCGCAGTCACTGTTCCATTACCATGGGCCGTACAGCCCGCCTCATGAATCACTGGCGTGCCAACATCCCGTACGTCATGCTGGATGCGTCCTACGCCCCGCTGGTGAGCGAGCCGGAGGCGATGCTGGGCAGGTGCTGGACCACTGCGGGCTGTAGATGCAGACCAATTGGCTGCATCCCGAACAGAACGTGGCTTCTGTGCCCACGCCCAACAGGAACAAGTTGGGCGAACGGATCCGCCGTACCCGAGGCCTCGGGGAGTGGAAGCGGTACGCAGAGCAACTGGAGCCCTTGCAGCGACTGCTGTCCTGACGCAGATGCGGGCAGTCCAGTTGTTGCCTGGACCCTTTCGTTGTTTCAGAACGTACGTTCCACAGCGTAATCGGCCAGGGTCATGAGC
Source organism: Oleiagrimonas sp. (assembly GCF_027858935.1). GTDB lineage: Bacteria > Pseudomonadota > Gammaproteobacteria > Xanthomonadales > Rhodanobacteraceae > Oleiagrimonas. The sequence goes on from NZ_JAQIBU010000293.1 coordinate 1,449, forward strand.
GCGTTGCGATAGACATTGTCGGGGAGCAATGCCAGGGCATCACGTGCCGCAGCGGCATGCTGCTGGGCACGCTCGCGGGTGCGGTCCAGGGCGCCGGAGTCGCGGATGGCGGCGATGATGCGCTCCAGCGAATCCAGGCCGCCGTGCTCAATGGCATGGCGCAGGGAACGGACCTGTCCCGGCGTCGCGCGCTGCAGGGCAAAGATCAGCGGCAGGGTCGGCTTGCCTTCGGCCAGATCGTCGCCGATGTTCTTGCCGATGGTCTGGGCATCGGAGACGTAGTCGAGCAGGTCATCGGCAATCTGGAAGGCAAAACCGAGTTCCATGCCGTAACGGCGCAGCGAGGCGACCTGGTCTTCGGGCAATTGGCCCAGTATGCCGCCCAGTTCCGTGGCTGCCGCAAACAGGACGGCGGTCTTGCGCTCGATGACCTTGAGATAATCGGCCTCCGCGACGTCGGCGTTGCCGATGTTGAGCAACTGCATCACCTCGCCGGCGGCGATGGTGTTGGTGGTATCGGCGAGGATGCGCAGGATCGGCATGCGCTCCAGTTCCACCATCAGCTGGAACGAGCGCGAATACAGGAAATCGCCCACCAGCACGCTGGCGGCATTGCCCCAGACCGCATTGGCCGTGCTGCGACCGCGGCGCAGGTCCGATTCATCGACCACATCGTCGTGCAATAGCGTCGAGGTATGGATGAATTCGATTACTGCGGCCAGCTTGATGTGTTCCGCGCCGGCATAGCCGCCGGCGCGGGCGGCCAGGGTATGCAGCATCGGACGCAATCGCTTGCCGCCACTGCCGATGATGTGCTCGGCCACCTGATTGAT
>NZ_JAQIBU010000295.1 GCF_027858935.1 Oleiagrimonas sp.
CAATGTTCGCCGCCGTCGACCGTCACATGCACGAGTCCGTCCTGCGAGCCCGCCCAGATCACCTTCTTCTCCACCTGGGACACGGAGAGCGCGGAAATATCCGGGAAGACTTCGGCGGCGGTCTGGTCCAGGTCGATCGGACCGCCGGTCGGCCCCTCGGTGGCCGGATCATTTCGCGTCAGGTCCGGGCTGATCACCTTCCAGGTGCGGCCGCCATCGTCGCTGACCATGACGTACTGGGAGGCGAGGAACAGCTTCTTCGGATCGTTCGGCGAGAAGAAGATCGGATGGGTCCAGCCGAAGCGGTATTTCATTCTCGCCGCGTCCCCGCCATCGAGGTAGATGGGCGATGGGCTCACGGACTTGCGCGCGCCGGTTATCCGATTGTAGCGCTGCATGAGGGTGTAGTAATCGGCGCCGTAGGTCACGTAGCGGTTGCCGGGATCCGGGGCGACGAACGTGCTCTCACCAAGCGCGACCGAGTGCCACGCGGAGACCGGTATCGCGCCGCCCGGCATCGCGCTCGGTCCTTCGAATGAGCCTTCGTCCTGTTGCGCGCCATACACGTTGAACGGGAATTCGTGGTCGATCGCGACGTGATAGAACTGGCCGGTTGGCTGGTTTTGCTCGGTGCTCCAGTTCTTGCCGCCGTCGCTCGATACCGTCGCGCCGCCGTCATTGCCGACCAGCAGGATCTTCGGGTTGTGAGGGTTGATCCACACGGTATGGTTGTCGCCGTGGGGCATGTGCAGCAGCGAGAACGCCTTGCCGCCGTTGCGCGATACCCATACGCCGTCGACGTTCGGCACGTACAGCGTGTCCGGATTCGTCGGGTCGACGTAGATGCTCATGTAGTAGAAGGCACGCTGGCGCAGGCTCCAGTTGCGGTTGACGCGTTTCCACGTCTTGCCGCCGTCGTTGGAACGAAAGACGCCGCCGTGCTTGGCCTGGATGATCGTGTAGACGATGTTCGGATGGCTGGCAGCGATGGAAACGCCCATGCGACCAAGCACGCCGTGGGGCAGGCCCGGATTGCGGGTAAGGTTCGTCCAGTGCGCGCCGCCGTCGGTGCTCTTGTACAGCCCGCTGCCCGGTCCGCCGGAGGTCAGTTTCCACGGTACGCGTCGCGCCTGCCACATGGTCGCGTACAGCACCTTGGGGTTGTGCGGATCGATCACCAGATCGATGGCGCCCGTCTTGGCGTTGACGTACAGCACCTTGCGCCAGGTCTTGCCGCCGTCGGTGGATTTGAACACACCGCGATCGTCGTTCGGCTTGAACACGTGGCCCATGGAGGCGACGTAGACGATCTTGGAATTGTGCGGATCGACGACGATCGCGCTGGTGGTACGCGTGTGACGCAGACCCATGTATTTCCAGGTCTTGCCGGCGTCCACGGACTTGAATACACCGTTACCGGTGACCATGTCGCCGCGGATATCCGACTCGCCGGTCCCGACGTAGATCACCTTGGCGTTCGATGGTGCGATCGCAATGGCGCCGACGCTGCCGCTGGCCGATTTCCACTTGCCATCGGTGATGTTGTGCCAGCGGGCTCCGTAGCTCGTGCTCTTCCAGACACCGCCGTCGACCGAGCCCATGTAGAAGACGTTATGCTCGCCGGGCACACCGGCCACAGCGATGACGCGCCCACCGATGTACGGACCGATGTTGCGCCAGGCGAGTTTTCCGTTGAGAAATTTCTGTACGGGCACCGCGTGAGCGCCGAACGGCGCGCAGCACAGCGCCGCGAGCGTCACTAGTGCCACGAGCATGAACTTGCTGCGGACGGGCCGCGGAGCAGCATCGACATGGATCATTCTGTTCCCCTTCTCGCCACTTCATCACGGAACGCGGGCGATATGCGTCGGATCAGATTAACCAACTGCATGAGGGCTCGCAATGAATAACGGCGCCAGGTGATCAGCGCTTGAAACAATGTTCACGATGCCAACTCAGATACGTCGGGTGAGGCCCGAGCTCGGGTGCTGCAGGAACGGCAAGCATCCGGTCTGTCGTATGAGCTTGTCGAGGTCATCCGGCACGCCGTGTGGCGACAGCATGATCCGGAAGTCGTCGCTGAACGTCATCAGCGCGTAGCCCGGATAAGCGAAGCGCATCCGGGCAAAAAACACCGGACGCGGATGCATGCAATCCTCCTGCGCACCAGGGCCGCGTTGCGGCCGGTCCCGGATGCGACCGAAGGGAGTGCCCGTGGTGCGGCGATGCCTTATCCGGGCTACGCCCGGCGCGAAGGGCGCAGGCTGCTATGATGAATGAACGACTCCGCCTTTTCGGATCCCGGGACTGTAATCGACTCGCGTGCCATGGTCACGCAATCTTCACCGGTCGACGCGCACACTGGGCAGAATGCGTACTCTGGGCTCATATCAACAACGCCCGGATGAAGTGATTTGTCCAGATGCAGGGGCGTTCTACACATCCAACGGAGGATCGGACAGATGAAACGATATCGGTTGGCGCTGGTCGCGTTCGGCGCCCTGGGTGTGCTGCTGGCGGGCGTGCCCGCACTGGCCGCGCTGGCGCCCGGCGCCAAGGCACCCGACTTCACCGCCAAGGCCAGCCTGGCGGGCAAGAACTTCACCTTCTCGCTGAAGCAGGCGCTGAACAAGGGCCCGGTGGTGGTGTATTTCTACCCGGCCGCGTACACCGGTGGCTGCGACCTGGAGGCGCACACCTTCGCCACCGAGAAGGACAAGTTCGTGGCCGCCGGCGCCACCATCATCGGTGTCTCGGCCGACAGCCTGCAGCGGCTGGACTCGTTCTCGGCCGATCCCAAGTACTGCGCCGGCAAGTTCCCGGTGGCCTCCGATCCCCACGGAAGGATCGCCGCAACCTACGGGCTCAAGCTGATGCCTCCGCAGCCGGGCGTGAAGGACGTGCGCGGCGTGACCGTGCACCACGGGTTCATCCCGCGCACCACCTTCGTGATCGGCGCCGACGGCACGATCGTGGCCTCTTTCTCGTCCAGCGCTGATCACCTGACGCCGGACCAGCACGTGAGCAGGTCGCTGGCCATCGTACGTCGCCTGCATGCCGCTGAGGCGAAGGCGAACTAAACTGCTTCACGCCCCCGGTGATGGGACTTCGGCCTGACTCTCTCGATGAAGGCGCAGTAGTGAACTGGCCGCTTCGCGACTCCCCGCCCTGCCACACCATGAGGCAAGGGGTGGGTGCCGACTTGCGGCTGGATCACGGCCGCAGCACCGCCGCACCTTCGATCTCACCTTCGCGCAACCGCCGCAGCGCTTCGTTGGCCTGGTCCAGCGCGAAACTGGTGGTGTGCGTGCGTACCGGGACCTCGGCGGCGATCTTGAAGAATTCCTCGCCGTCGCGACGGGTCAGGTTGGCGACCGAGCGCAGCACGCGCTCTTCCCACAGCAGGCGGTAGGGGAACGACGGGATGTCGCTCATGTGGATGCCGGCGCAGACCACGGTGCCGCCGCGAAGGGTGGCCTTGAGCGCGGCGGGCACCAGGTCGCCGACCGGGGCGAAGATGATCGCCGCGTGCAGCGGTTTGGGCGGCATTTCCAGCGAACCGCCGGCCCAGGTGGCGCCCAGCGAACGCGCGAAGTCCTGCCCCTTGGTGTCGCCGGGACGGGTGAACGCGTAGATGTCCTGGCCGCGGTGGCGCGCCACCTGCGCGGCGATGTGCGCGGCGGCGCCGAAGCCATACAGGCCCAGCCGCTTGATGTGTTCGGGATCGCCGGCCATGCGCAGGGCGCGGTAGCCGATCAGGCCGGCGCACAGCAGCGGCGCCGCCTCCTCGTCGTCGAACACGTCGGGGATGGCGAAGCAGAAGCGCGCGTCGGCCACGGCGTATTCGGCGTAGCCGCCGTCGACCTGGTAGCCGGTAAAGCGCGCGTTTTCGCACAGGTTCTCCTGCCCGCTGCAGCAGAACCTGCATTCGCCGCAGGTCCAGGCCAGCCACGGCACGCCGACGCGGTCGCCCTCGGCGTACTGCGTGACGCCTTCGCCCAGCGCGTCGACCCGGCCGACGATTTCGTGGCCGGGGATCAAGGCGTCCTTGGGGTGTTCCAGCTCGCCGTCGACCACGTGCAGGTCGGTGCGGCACACGCCGCAGGCGCTGATGCGCAGACGGACCTGGCCGGCGCCCGGCTCGGGTACCTGGCGATCCTCCTGACGACGCAGCGGTTCGCCAACGCCGTCCATCACCATGGCCTGCATTGTTTTCGTGTCGTCGGAAGCCATCCCTTTCATCCTACACCCGTGCAAACGCCGCCGGACCAGACCCGTTGCCTCGCCGGGCCTTCGCAATCGCGACCCGTCCCGCCGCACCTTCGATCAGCCGCGCGTGCCTGCGTACCTCCGGTAGGCCGCACGCAGCAGTTCCTGGAAGTGGTGCACGGCGTCCTCGCGCTTCGGATTCAGGCGTCCGGCGTGGTAGGAGCCGGAGGCCAGGTTGCGCTGCACGATCTCGCACATGTCCACGTCCTGGCGTTGCACCAGGTCGCTGAAGGCGTGGTCGCGCTGGTGGCGTTCGGCCACTTCGGCCGGGTCGGCCTCGGGCGGGTAGTAGTAGTCGAACGTGACGCGGCAGCGGTCCACGCCCAGCGGCAGCACGCGGTTGGTCTGCAGGCGACCGGGCAGGATGTTGAGCAGGGTGTTGGGCCAGATCGTGTAGTACAGCGCCTCGCCCTTTCCGTACAAGCCCTCGCCGCTTTCCAGCGGACTGTACTGCAGCGAATGCCACGGCGCGGTCTCGACGATGTAGCTGCGGTAGTCGAGCATCGCGTTGAGCTCGGGGTGGATGTGCGGGACGTGGTAGCCCTCCAGGTAGTTGTCGATGTAGGTCTTCCAGTTGCACGCAATGTCGTAGACCACGCGCTGATGGAAGCGGTAGTGCTCCAGGCTGCGCGGGCCGATGCGCTCGCGGATCCCTTCCAGGACTTCGCTGAGCGGCGGCGCGTTGTCGTCCAGGCAGGCGAAGACGAGGCCCAGCCATTCGGCCACGCGCGCTTCGGGCAGGCGCACGGCCGAAACGTCGAAACCCTCAGCCTCGCCCATCTCGGTGGCGCTGAGCAATTGCCCGTCCAGTGCGTAGCTCCAACCGTGGTACTGGCAGCGCAGGCGTTTCGCACCGCGACCGTCGCAGGTGGCCAGTGGCCCGGCACGATGCCGGCACACGTTGTGCAGCGCGCGTAGTGCACCGTCGTCCCCACGCACCAGCAGCAGCGGCACACCGGCGATCTCGGTGACCACGTGATCGCCCGACTGGTTCAGCGCGGATGCGTGCGCCACCAGTTGCCAGCCATGGGCAAACACCGCGCTGCGGTCCAGCAAATCACTGCCGGCGTCCGTGTAGAACCACGCCGGCAACGCACGCGCATGCGCCAGCGGCTGTGGGGCCAGGTCGTCGGTATAAGTAATCATCGGCATGCATCCCTCCGGGACCGACAGTATCGCGCATGCCCGGGATGCCTACATCCACGCCACAAGGCGGCGCAATTTGATACCGTACCTGTGCACCACGGCATGACCGCAATCGCATGCCCCGCATGATTGTCCCGCACGGTATCCAAGCATGAGCGAACCCGTCACCACCCACCAGGCTGAAGAAGACGCCCGCAACACGGACCTCCTGATTTACGTGAACGGGCGCATCGTGCCCAAGGCCGAGGCCATGGTCAGCGTGTATGACAGCGGCTTCCTGATGGGTGACGGGGTGTGGGAAGGGCTGCGCCTGCATCACGGACGCTGGGCGTTCCTCGGCGATCATATGGATCGGTTGTTCGAAGGCGCCAAGGCGATCGACCTGGACATCGGCATGACCCGGGACGCCTTGCTCGACGCGCTGGAAGCCCTGCGCACGGCCAACGAGATGCACGACGACGCGCATGCCCGGCTGATGGTCACGCGCGGCGTGAAGATGCACCCGTTCCAGCACCCGTCGCTGTCGCGCTCGGGGCCGACAGTCGTGATCATCATGGAGCATTCGCGCCCGCAGCTGCCGCGCCCGGTGCGGCTGGCCACCGTGCCGCACGTCCGGGGCCTGCCGATGACGCAGGACCCCAAGCTCAACACGCATTCCAAGCTCAACTGCATCCTGGCCTGCATCGCCGCCGAGAAGGCCGGCGCGGACGAGGCCTTGATGCTGGACGTGCACGGCTTCGTCAACACCACCAACGCCTGCAA
>NZ_JAQIBU010000316.1 GCF_027858935.1 Oleiagrimonas sp.
TCGAGCTTGTGAATGCTGGCGTTGACCGGACCCAGCTCGACCACTTCGGCGCCCAGCGGAGCAATGAAACGGCCATCGGAGGTGCCGCCACCGGTGCTTTGCTCGGGATCGATGCCGGCAAGGTCGTTGCATACGGCGATCACGGTTTCACGCAGCCGGCCGCCCGGCGGGCACAGGAACGGGCGGCCGGAATCGTGCCAGCGGATCTCTCCGTCCACGCCATGGCGCTCGAGAATGCCCTGGGCGCGTTTCTTCAGCGCCTCGGCGGTGCTGGCGGTGCCATAGCGGAAGTTGAACAGCGCCTGGAGCGTGCCGGGGATGACGTTGTTGGCGCCGGTGCCGGCGTGGACGTTGGACACCTGGAAGGACGTCGGGGGAAAGTCGTCGTTGCCGTCATCCCAGTGCTCGGCGGTCAGTTCGGCCAGCGCCGGCGCAAAGGCATGGATGGGGTTGTTGGCCAACTGCGGATAGGCCACGTGGCCCTGCACGCCGCGCACGGTCAGGGTGGCCGAGAGCGAGCCGCGCCGACCGACGCGAATCAGGTCGCCAAGTTTTTCCTTCGCCGACGGCTCGCCGACCACGCACAAATCCAGCGCCTCGCCGCGTGCACGGAAGGCATCAGCCACCTTGCGCACGCCGTCGATGGCGTCGCCTTCCTCATCGCTGGTCAGCAGCAGCGCCACGCGCCCGGGGTGCTCCGGATGCGCGGCGACGAAGGCCTCCAGTGCAACCACCATGGCGGCGACGGAGCCTTTCATGTCCGCCGCACCGCGTCCGTACAGCACGCCTCCCCGGATCGTCGGCGCGAACGGCGGCGAGCTCCAGTCCTCCTCCGGGCCGCTGGGCACGACGTCGGTGTGGCCCAGGAAGGCCAACGTGGGGCCCTCGCCGGCCCCGTGCGTCGCCCACAGGTTGTCGACCGTGCCGAAGCGCAGGCGCTCGATCATGAAGCCGGCCGTCTGCAGCCGTTCGGCAATCAACGGCTGGCAGCCGGCGTCGTGCGGTGTGACGGAGCGGCGACGGATCAGTTCACAGGTGAGGTCGAACACGTTGGACATGAGCAGCGTTCCCTTGACCAGGACATCCGGTCCGAGCATAGCAAGCCGCCCGGGTCAGCCCAGCACCGCACCCAGCGCGTTGCCGAGCAGCCAGGTGACGCCGGCAGCGGCCGCGGTGATGGCAAACTGGCGTGCAATGGAGAAAAACACCGGGCGACCCGTGAACAACGAGGTGGCCGAGGCGATCATTGCCAGACCCGCAGAGGTACTGAGCACGCTCCCGATCATCGCCACGTGACCATGCAGGAACAGGTACGGCGCCACCGGGAATGCCGCGCCCACCGCGAACAGGATGAACGAGGAAAATGCCGCACTCCAGGCGGAACCGCCCAGGTCCTCAGGATCCACGCCGAGGTCCTCGCGCACCAGCAGGTCCAGCGCCGAGCGCGGGCTTTCCACCAGCTGCGCGGCCATGGTTTCCGCGGAACCCTCATCCAGGCCCTTGTCGCGGTAAATGGCCGCGATGCGCAGACGTACATCTTCCGGCGCCACCGCAAGACGCTCGGCGCGCGCGGTGATCTGCGCCTGGTAGAACTCGCGCGAGCTGTTCACGGACAGCCATTCGCCAAGCGCCATCGAACAGGCACCGGCCACCAGGCCGGCCAGGCCGGCAAGCACGACCGCGTGATCGCTCACGGCGGCGCCGGCCATGCCCATCACCAGACTGACGTTGGACACCAGGCCATCGTTGGCGCCCAAAACCGCAGCGCGCAGGGTGTTGCCGCCCTGCGAGTGCAGACGGTTGCGCGGCAGGGCGCTTCCAGCCTCCTGGAAATGGTCGCGATGGCTGCTGCGGTCGACCGGCGTGGCGTGGTGGTCGGCATGGGTGATACGCGCCACCGTGGGCATCACGAAGTCGCTGCCGAACCGGCTTGCCAGCCACAACAGAGTACGCACGCGCACACCGGTGCGGTGTTCGGGCGCGACCACGTCCAGCTCGGCCAGCTGGGCCACCCAGAAGGCGGCGTTGGCGCGCTCGGCCTCGGCGATGCGGCGAAAGGCCCGCGCGGTGCGCAGATCGTCGCTGATCGCGGCCAGCCCCGCGTACAGCGCGGCATTGTCGCGCTCGATCCGCAGGTTGGCCAGGTAGCGGCGGGTAACGGCACGCTTCATGCCCGCCCCCCGAACCGCTGCTTGAACAGGTTGTCCTTGAATCCGACGCTGACGCTGCCGTCGTCCAGCAGCACGACCGGGCGACGCACCAGCGCGGGGTATTCCTTGAGCAGCAGCGTCCACTCCGGGTCCGAACCCGGGTTCTTGCGCTGCGGCAGCAGGTTGCGCCAGGTGGTGGAGGACTTGTTGACCAGCTTCTCCCAGCCGCCAAGCTGTCCGGCCCAGTCCTTCAGGCTCGCGGCAGGCACCGGGTTTTCGCGGTAATCCACAAACCGGTACTCGATCCCGAAGCGGTCCAGCCACTTGCGCGCCTTGCGGCAGGTGTCGCAGGTCTTCAGGCCATAGATCGTGGCGCTCATTCGGCGCTCCGCAGGAGGGCGTTGATACCGGTCTTGGCGCGGGTCTTGTCGTCCACCTGCTTGACGATGATGGCCGCATACAGACTGTGCGTGCCGTCCCTGGCCGGCAGGTTGCCCGCCACCACCACCGAACCGGCCGGGATGCGGCCGTAGCTGGTTTCACCGGTCATGCGGTTGTAGATGCGCGTGGACTGGCCCAGGTACACGCCCATGCCGATCACGCTGCCGTGCTCGACCACCACGCCCTCGACCACTTCCGAGCGCGCGCCGATGAAACAGTCGTCCTCGATGATGGTGGGGCCGGCCTGCAGCGGTTCCAGCACGCCGCCGATGCCGACGCCGCCGGACAGATGCACGTGCGCGCCGATCTGCGCGCACGAGCCGACCGTGGCCCAGGTGTCGACCATGCTGCCGGCACCGACATGGGCGCCGATGTTCACGTAGCTGGGCATCAACACCGCATCGCGCGCGATGTGTGCGCCACGTCGGACCAGCGCACCGGGCACCACGCGGGCGCCCAGCGTGTGCAACTGCTCCTGTCGGTCGCCGGAGAAACGCAGCGGCACCTTGTCGAAGGCCTGGGACGGCCCGCCATCGACGATGCGGTTGGGGTTCATGCGGAAATACAGCAGCACCGCCTTCTTCAGCCACTGGTTGACCTGCCAGCCGCCCTCACCGTCCGGCTCGGCCACACGCAGCGCGCCGGATTCAAGCTGGTCCATGGCCTGGTCCACGGCGGGACGGATGTCCGAGTCGATCTCGGTCTGGGTCAGGGCGTCGCGTCGCTCGAAGGCGTCGTCGATGAGGGTCTCGATGGAGGACATGCGCGGGTGTATCCGATGCTTGTGACAAGCCGCCAAGAATAAAGCATGCGCTCCAGGTTGGTGCACATGATCCTCATTCAGCGGGTCCGACGCCGCGCGAACGCGGCGTCGGCAATACCAGGCAGCGCAGGCAAAGTCACAACTGCATGTAGGTGTAGCCCCTGTGGCCGTAAATCACCGGGTCGGTCAACGCCGACAAGGTGATGGTGACGCTGGGATCGATCTCGCTGTCCTTGATCCCGCCACCCGCCATGGCCTGGCTGCAGATCATCAGCTTCACTCCGGCTTTCTTCAGTGCGTGCAGGAGGGGAAGATTCGGGTTCTTCATGCCCTTCTTGGCATGCCTGGGGTCATACTTGGCCATCATCCGCGCATACGCCGTGTCGGTGAGCGCGGCCATGCCGGCCTTCTCGTCCAGCAGGGCCACGATGTGCACATGTCCGGGCGGCACCTTGGCATAGCCCATCAGGTTGACCAGGCGCGCCAGACGCTGCAGCGAGCCCAGGACTTTTGTCGGATCCTTGCCGGTGGACAGCACGTCCACGAATACCTTGTAGTCCGCGCCCGGATCCGGCTGCATGTCGACATCCGGACGCGGATGCACGCCACCGTAGTTGGCGATGACCGGATGCACCCAGGTGACCTTGGACTTGGCCGCGGGTCGAGCGTGCTCGGCCGCCTGCAGTGGCAGGACCAGGGCCACGAGCAGGACGCAGACAACCATCCCCAGACCCATGCGCTTGTTCATCATCATCGTCTTTCTCCCCCCGCACATGCGGACAAGTCGAAGATACGCCGATACCCGGCGATCACAAAGCGCCCGTGCATCTGCAGTCTCGCCCTGGACAGGCGCAGTGCTTGACCTGACGCGGCATGAGGCATGACTTGTACTGGCCGGGTTCGCGCGGAACATGCAACGGGGCCGGAGTTGTGCGAAAGCGGCGATGACCTGCCACCTCATCACTCTTCGCGCTGCGGCCCGACCCGTTGCAACAGCGCGTCGCGCAGCCGTTCGCGCAGGGGCTCCCCCAAAGGCGCATTCTCGCGATCGGTGATCTGGAAGAAATCCTCGACGCGCTCGCCAAAGGTGGCGATGCGGGCATCGTGCATGCGCACGCCGGTTTCCACGAAGGCCTGCGCGACCACGGCCAACAGGCCCGGCCGATCGCTGCACACCAGCGCCAGTTGGGTACGGCGGGCAGCAGCATCCGCGGTGAACTCGATCCGCGGGGCCATCTGGAAATGCTTTTGCCGTCGTGAAAGTCCGCGCTTGGCAGGCTGTGTACGCGCCGGCTGCGCCAGCGCATGCGCCAGACGCTGGCTCAGCTCCTCGCTACGCTCCAGGCTGGCCGGCTCCTGGGTTTCCGATTCCAGCAGCAGAAAGGTATCCAGCGCCATGCCGGTGCTGGAGCCCAGTACGCGCGCCTCGACCACCGAGAACCGCATGCGATCAAGGATCGCCGTGACCGTGGCAAACAGGCCATCGCGATCGTGCGCGTAGACAAAAAGCTCGGTGCAGCCGCGGACCGAGAATGGATGCACCTCGACCAGCGGAAGGGTGCCCTCGGCATCGAGAATGGCGCGCGTCTGCCAGGCCACCTGTTCCGGACGATGGCGCAGGAAGCTCAGGTCCGGAAACTCCGACCACACATGCGCCACCGCCTCGGCATCGCAGCCCTCGTCCAGCAGCAGCGCCAGCGCCCGTTCGCGGCAGTCACGGACACGCGCTTCTGCGCGTAGTGGCAAGGCCAGATCCGAGCGCAGCGCATAGCGCGCGGCGACGTACAGGTCGGACAGCAGGCGATCTTTCCAGGAGTTCCACAGCTTCGGGCTGGTTCCGATGATGTCGGCAATGGTCAGCAGGTACAGGTGGTCCAGGTGCTCCCAGTCGCCCACCTCGGTGGCAAAGCGGTGCACCACGTCCGGGTCGGTGATGTCCTGGCGCTGCGCGGTGGTGCTCATCAACAGGTGCCAGCGCACCAGCCAGGCCACCAGCCCACCGTCCTCGTCGGACAGGCCAAGACGCTTGCAGAAGCTGCGTGCATCGGCCTCGCCCAGCACCGAGTGGTCGCCACCGCGGCCCTTGGCGATATCGTGAAAAAGGGCAGCCAGCAGCATGATTTCCGGGCGATCGAGGGTGGCCCAGATCTCGCAGCCGATGGGGAATTCGCGCCGCGCCTTCGGGTCGGCGAAACGCGCCACGTTGCGCAGCACGCGCATGGTGTGCTCGTCCACGGTGTAGACATGGAAAAGGTCGTACTGCATGCGCCCGACCACCCGCGCGAACTGCGGCAGGATTGCAGCCAGCAGACCGAAGCGGTTCATCCGCCACAGGGCCTCCACCGCGGAGGCGCCGCGATGCAAAAGCGCACGCAGGGCATCCATCACCTCGGCGTCCTCGCCGATCTGGGTGCCCCGTTCGGCCACGGCCTGCTGGATGCGGCGCATGGTCTCGGCAGTGAAGCCTTCCAGGTCGTCATGGTCCAGACGCAGCACGAAGCCTTCGATCAGGGCCGCCGGCCGGCGCAGGAACAGGTCCGCATCACGGGGCTCCAGACGCGCGCCCAGGCGCAGGTAATTCTCGCTCAGCGGCGCGGGCTCGACATCGGGTTCGAGCAGCTCCTCGAAGCGCTCGACCAGCTGCACGCCCAGACGCTCGATCACGGTGGCGGCGCGGTAGTACCCCTGCATGAACTGTTCCACGCCAAGGTTCTTCTCGTGCTCGTCCTCGAAACCGAAGCGCACGGCCAGCCCGCGCTGGTAATCGAACAGCAGGCGCTCCTCGGCACGACCCGCCTCCAGATGCAGGGCATAGCGATAGCGTTGCAGGGTGGATTCGGCGGCGGCGAGGGCCTCGCGCTCGGCCGGATCGAGCAACCCTTCGGCCGCCATCGCCTCGAATGCTGCGGTGCCGGTGATGCGGCGACCCAGCCAGCGCATCAAGTCCAGCGTGCGCAGGCCTCCCGGGCCTTCCTTGAGGTTGGGCTCGAGGTTGTGCGCGGTGTCGTCATGGCGGGCATGGCGCTCGGCCTGCTCGTCCAGCTTGGCCTGCATGTAGGCTTCCGGCGGCCACAGTTGCGGATCCTCAAGCATCGCCTGGAACGGTGCCTGCATGGCCTCGTCACCCACCATCCAGTGGCCGTCGAGCAGGCTGGTGAACACGCTCACGTCGCTGGCGGCCAGTTCACGGCACTGCGCCACTTCGCGCATCGCATGACCGGGCTTCAGGCCAATGTCCCACAGACAGGCAAAAAAGCGCTGCAGCGCTCCGGACTGCTTGCGGGCGGCCTCGGGCGTGACCAGCACCAGCAGGTCGACGTCGGAAAACGGAAAAAGCAGACCACGGCCAAACCCGCCCACCGCAAACAGGGCCGCGCCTTCCGGCGCGCCCAGGAAGGACGTCCACAGGTGCACGACCACATTGCCCACGACCTCGGACCGCCTGCGCGCCAGACTGGCCGCGTCCGTACCACTGGCAAACGAGGTCGCCAGACTGCGGTCGGCATCGGCAATCAGTTGCCGCAGCGCGCGCCGCGCATCCGCCGAAACGCCCGAACGCGGTATCGCGCGCGGCAGGCGCGGGGGCGGTGGAACCAGGTGGCGTGCGGAGCGCTGGGCCATGGGCAAAACATGCAGGTCGAAAACCAATATCGATAGTGACCCTTGGGCCACGTCACAAGCAACAGCCCTACGGGCTTTGCGCGCTTCCGATGCTTGTCATTCGTCTGATTCGACGGCCGCGACCCCGCAATCGACTACCCGAGCCTCAACCGCTCATCGACGGCAACGTGTTCATCGTCGGCGGCAATACTCGGCGGCAATTCATGGATCACCCTCTCCTGCCCTCCACATGGGCCCCAAGTCTGGGTCCGATGTACTCGGGCACGCCATGCGTCGTCTCGAGGACAGATCGCAAGAGGTGCATCACCGATCTTCGGCTGGCCGCCGAACCCGGATGCAGTCCCGGACGCATCACCGCCCCGACATCGAACCACAAACAGGCGTTCGGCAGGGGCTTTGTGCGGCCCCTGCGCGACAGGCACGCTGCCGGCCGGGACCGCTACCAACAGATTGCTCTCAAGCATCGGGCCAGGGCGTGAGGATCTCGAAGCCCTCGTCGGTGACCACGATGGTGTGCTCCCACTGCGCCGACAGCGAATGGTCCTTGGTGACCACCGTCCAGCCGTCGGGCAGCGAACGGGCATTGCGTTTGCCGGCGTTGACCATTGGCTCGACTGTGAAGGTCATGCCCTTTTCCAGGCGCATGCCGTTGCCGGGCTTGCCGTAATGCAGCACCTGCGGCTCGTCGTGGTAGATCTTGCCAATACCGTGGCCACAGTATTCGCGCACCACCGAAAAGCCCGCCGCCTCGGCGTACGTCTGGATCGCGTGGCCGACATCGCCCAGGGTCGCACCGGGCCGCACGGCCTCGATGCCCTTCATCATGGCTTCCCAGGTCACGTCGACCAGACGCTGGGCACGCACGCTGGGATTGCCGGCAATGAACATGCGGCTGGTGTCGCCGTGCCAACCGTCCTTGATCACGGTGACGTCGCAATTGACGATATCGCCGTCCTTGAGCACCTTGCCGGCGTTGGGAATGCCGTGGCAGATCACATGGTTGACCGAAGTGCACAGGGTCTTGGGGAAACCGCGGTAGCCGACGTTGGCCGGCACCGCTTTCTGCACATTGACGATGTGCTCATAGGCAATGCGGTCCAGGTCCTCGGTGCTCACGCCGGGTTTGACATGCTCCTTGAGCAGGGCCAGTACCTCGGCAGCCAGCTTTCCGGCCACGCGCATCTTCTGGATTTCTTCCGGGGTCTTCGGTACTACGGGCATACGCCATATCCTGGTATCCGGGGCCATTACGGCCCATGGGTCGTGTCGCGGGCGCGCCGCCTAGAAGGCCTGCACGTCGCTGGCTTGTGGAATGCTCCTGCAAGCCGTTACAATTGCGCGGTTATGCAGCCGGGCCATCCCCTCGAGGGTCGCCTGATGCGGAACGAGAAGCGATTGTAACCGCTTGGCGGAACACTCGCCGGGTCGCATGCGAAATGGTTCGCATCAAAACCCATTACCCAACGCCACACACGTATCGACACCGGTTTCGGGGTGCCCTGCCTGCTTTTCAAGCGCCAGGGTCGGAAGCGGGGATGCGTGGAGGTCCAACCCCAGGAGTACAACATGTCTCAAGTCACCATGCGCCAGATGCTGGAAGCTGGCGTGCATTTCGGTCATCAGACCCGTTACTGGAACCCGAAGATGGGCCCCTACATCTTCGGCGCACGCGGCAAGATCCACATCGTCAATCTAGAGAAGACGCTGCCGCTGTTCAATGACGCCATGAACTATGTGTCCGGCCTGGCGCAAAAGCGCGGCACGATGCTGTTCGTGGGCACCAAGCGCGCCGCGCGTGAAGCCATTGCCGACGAAGCCGAACGCTGCGGCATGCCTTTCGTCTCCCAGCGCTGGCTGGGCGGCATGCTGACCAACTTCCGCACGGTCAAGCAGTCGGTCGCCCGCCTCAAGGAGCTGGAATCGGCCGAGACCGACGGCACCTTCGAGAAGCTGGTCAAGCACGAAGTGCTGTCGCTGCGCCGCGAGCGCGACAAGCTGGAGCGTTCGCTGGGTGGCATCAAGGACATGAACCGCCTGCCCGACGCGTTGTTCGTGATCGACATCGGCCACGAGGACATCGCCGTACAGGAAGCCCGCAAGCTGGGCATCCCGGTGGTGGCCGTAGTCGACACCAACTACGACCCGTCGCGGGTCGACTATGCCATTCCCGGCAACGATGACGCCATCCGCGCCATCCAGTTGTACACCCGCGCCGTGGCCGATGCCGTGCTTGAGGGCAAGGCGGCTTCCCCGGCCCACGCCAAGGGTGACGGCAATGATTTCGTCGAACTCGACGCCGAGGGCAACCCGGTGATGAAGTCCGACAGTGGCGAGAAAAAGGCCAGGGCGCCGGCCAAGAAGCCGGTCGCCAAGAAGGCCCCGGCCCCGAAGGCGGATGACAAGCCGGCTGAAAAGACCGAGGACAAGCCTGCCGAGAAGGTCGAAGCCAAGGTCGAAGACAAGCCTGCTGAAAAGACCGAAACCAAGACCGACGCCAAGGCCGAACAGGCCCCGAAGGCGGAAGCCAAGGCCGACGACGCCAGCGAGTAAGCCATCCACGGCGCGCGCATCCCAGCGCGCGCCACGAGAGAACATCGAGGAATACCGATGCAGATCAGTGCACAACAGGTCAAGGAACTGCGCGAGCGCTCCGGCGCCGGCATGATGGAATGCAAGAAGGCCCTGGTCGCCAACGAGGGCGACGTCGACACGGCCATGGAGTGGCTGCGCAAGCAGGGACTGGCCAAGGCCGACAAGAAGGCGGGCCGTGTGGCCGCTGAAGGCCGCATCGTGGTCGCCATGGGCAAGGGCAAGGCGGTGATGGTCGAGGTCAACTGCGAGACCGACTTCGTGGCCAAGGACGACAACTTCCTGAACTACAGCGACAACGTGGCCAAGGCCGCGTTGGATGTGACCGACATCGACGCGCTGAAAACCGCCGCCTATCCGGGCGGCAGCGAAAGCGTCGAGGACACCGCCAAGGCCCTGATCGCCAAGATCGGCGAGAACATCCAGGTCCGTCGAATGGCACGCGTGGTGTCCGATGGCGTGATCGGCAACTATGTCCACGGCGGGCGTATCGGCGTGCTGGTGGCGCTCAAGGGCGGCGACGAGGAGCTGGCCAAGGGTATTGCCATGCACGTGGCGGCCATGAACCCGACCTACATCTCACCCGACCAGGTGCCGGACGAGGTGGTGGCGAAGGAAAAGGACATCGCCATGGCCCAAGTCAAGGACAGCGGCAAGCCGGCCGAGATCATCGAGAAGATGATCAGCGGCAAGCTGCGCAAGGCCTTTTCCGAAGTCTCGCTGACGGGTCAGCCGTACGTGCTGGATACCAACAGCAACGTCGGCGACGTGCTGAAGAAGGAAGGCGCGGAGATCATCGCGGTCGAGCGTCTTGCCGTGGGTGAAGGCATCGAGAAAGCGGAGGACGACTTCGCCGCCGAAGTCATGAAGCAGGCGGGCCTGGCGTAAGCCTCGCGACTGCTTAAAACCTCCCGAAAGGGCCGTGATCATCGCGGCCCTTTTTTTCGTGCCGCAAGCGACGGCACGTGCTGGAACGCGCCACCGGACATGCCGCGAGTGCTATGCGCACACGGCTTCGGCTACAATCGCCTCGTTTGCACGCCGCCTGGAATACGCCCATGTCCGAATCCTCACCCCAGTACCGACGCATCCTGCTGAAACTGTCCGGTGAGGCCCTGATGGGGGAAGAGGACTACGGCATCGATCCCAAGGTGATCGGCCGTCTGGCGGACGAGATCATCGAGGCCAGCCGCTCCGGCGTGCAGATCGGCGTGGTCATCGGCGGCGGCAACATCTTCCGCGGCGCGGGGCTGGCCGCAGCCGGCATGGACCGCGTCACCGGCGACCATATGGGCATGTTGGCCACCGTGATCAACGCCCTGGCCATGCAGGATGCACTGGAGAAGCGCGAGGTCAACGCCCGCGTGATGAGCGCCCTGCGCATCAATGACGTGTGCGAGGACTACATCCGTCGACGCGCCATCCGCCACATCGAGAAAGGCCGCATCGCGATCTTCGCGGCCGGTACCGGCAATCCGTTCTTCACCACGGACTCTGCCGCGGCCCTGCGCGCGGTCGAGATCGGCGCCGACCTGCTGCTGAAAGCCACCAAGGTCGATGGCGTGTACAACGTCGACCCGGCGCATCATGCCGACGCCAAGCGCTTTGAGACACTGACCTATGACGAGGTCATCGAACGCAAGCTGGCAGTCATGGACACTGCCGCCATCGCCCTGTGCCGCGACCACAACATGCCGCTGCGCATCTACGACCAGACCCGCCCGGGCAACCTGGCGCGCATCCTGCGCGGCGAGACCATCGGCACCCTGGTCGAATCGGCCTGAATCCACGTTTCACCGCATGCGTGCGCCGCGCCCTGACCCTGCCTCGGGTGCAGGAGGCACGGCGACGCGCTGCTATACTTTCCTGATCGACCAGTATCTGGAGTCCTGCATGATCAACGACATCAATAACGACGCACAGATTCGCATGGGTAAAAGCGTCGAGTCGCTACGGCACGACCTGCAACGACTGCGCACAGGGCGCGCCAGCACGGCCCTGGTCGAAGGCATCAAGGTGCCCTATTACGGCTCGGACATGCCGTTGACCCAGGTCGCCGGCGTGGCCGTGACCGACGGACGCTCGCTGACCATCACGCCCTGGGAAAAGGACATGGTCGGACCGATCGAAAAGGCCATCCTGGGATCGGACATCGGCATCACGCCGACCACGGCCGGCATGGTGATTCGGCTGAACATGCCCCCGCTGACCGAAGAGCGTCGCCGCGAACTGGCCAAGCACGTCGCGGCCGAGGGCGAAAATGCCAAGATCGCCATCCGCAACATCCGGCGCGACGCGCTGCACCAGATCAAGGAGCTGGAAAAGTCCAAGGAAATCAGCGAGGACGACGAGCGCCGCGCAGAAGAGGAGATCCAGCGCCTGACCGACCGCTTTGTGAAAGAAGTGGATGAGGTCGCGCAGGACAAGGAAGACGAGTTGATGGCGGTTTGATCGGACCCGGCAACGCCCCGCTGCCGCACGTCACTCGCTCATGAACACCGACACCGCCCGCATCCCTCGCCACGTGGCCATCATCATGGACGGCAATGGACGCTGGGCCGAACATCGTCATCAGCCACGCAGCTTCGGCCACCGCGCCGGACAGAAAGCGGTGCGCCAGACCATCGAATACTGCGCCCGACGCGGCGTCGAGGCGCTGACGCTGTTCGCTTTTTCCAGTGAAAACTGGCGCCGGCCCGAAACCGAGGTCTCGGCGCTGATGGGCCTGTTCCTCCGGGCACTGGACAAGGAGGTGGACCAACTGCACGCCAATCATGTCCGCCTGCGCTTCATCGGTGCGCTGGAAGCGTTCGAGGACGCCCTGCGCCAACGCATGCAGGCCGCCCAGGAGCGTACTGCCGGGAACACCGGGCTGGTGGTCAATATCGCCGTCAACTACGGGGGGCAATGGGATATCACGCGCGGCGCACGCGCCTTGGCCACCGCGGTGGCCGATGGGCAGCTGAATCCGGACAGCATCGACAGTGCCATGCTCGCACGGCACCTGTGCCTGGATGACCTTCCGGCCCCCGATCTGTTCATCCGCACGGGCGGTGAGCAACGTATCAGCAACTTCATGCTGTGGCAGCTGGCCTATACGGAGCTCTACTTCACCGATACCCTGTGGCCGGATGTGGATACGGCATGCTTGGACGCGGCGCTGGACGATTACGCCCAGCGCCAGCGACGATTCGGACGTACTGGCGCGCAAGTGACCACCGGACACGCTTCGTCGTGAAGGACAACTAGACCGCATGCTTCTCCCGCGCATACTGACCGCCCTGGTGCTGATCCCGATTGTCCTTGCGGCGATCCTGCTGCCGCCCACATGGCTGTTCGCCAGCATCGTCGCCGTGGTGTTCCTGGCCGCACACTGGGAATGGTCACGGTTGAGCCTGTTGCGCGGCGAAGCTGCCCGCCTGGCCTGGCTGGTGCTGACGGCAATGGCCATGACGGCGCTGTGGCGCCTGCACGACCATCGCGGCATATGGGTGGCCGGCATCGCAATCGGCGTGCTGTGGTGGCTGCTGAGCCTGTTCTGGCTGCGTCATTACAGCTTCGGTGCCTCGCCCACTCGCGAAAACTCCCTGCTCAAGCTGCTGGCGGGCCTGCTGGTCTTCATACCGACCTGGCTGAGCCTGATCGAGCTGCACGGCTACCACAACAGCCACGGCCAACTGAGCGGCCGGTGGTGGACCCTGCTGGTGATCGTGGTGGTGTGGTCCGCCGACACCGGCGCCTACTTTTCCGGCCGGTTTTTCGGCAAGCGCAAGCTGGCACCGCGCATCAGTCCCGGCAAGACCTGGGCCGGCGTATATGGCGCACTGGTGCTCGGCGCAATTGTCTGTGCCGGCGGCGGCTACTTGCTTGGGGTGCACGGCACCTGGGGCCTGTTGGGCATGTTCGTGCTGGGTCTGGCCACCGTGGCGGCCTCGGTCATCGGCGACCTGCTGGAGAGCCTGCTCAAACGGCAGGCCAACATCAAGGATTCGGGCCGCCTGTTTCCTGGACACGGCGGCCTGCTGGACCGCATGGACAGCCTGTTTGCCGCACTTCCAGTATTCGTGATCGGCCGGATCCTGCTGGGATTATGAGCAGCGCTTCCGCACTCGCCACACCAACGCGCCCCACAGGGAGCCGGCCATGAGGACACTCGCGATCTTCGGTGCCACCGGATCCATCGGCAGCAGCACGCTGGACGTGGTGGCGCGGCATCCGGACCGGTTCCACGTCGCCGTGCTTGCGGCGCATCGCAACAGCGCAAAGCTGGCGCAACTTTGCGTACGCTTTCGCCCGCAGGTCGCCGTGATCGCCGACCCGGCGAAGGAAGCCGATCTGCGCGACCGCCTCCGGGCGGGCGGCGTGACCTGCGAAGTACACAGCGGCATGGATGCCCTCCGCCAGGCCGCTGCCGATCCATCCAGCGATACCGTGGTCGCAGCGATCGTCGGCGCGGCCGGGCTGGAATCGACCATGGCCGCCGCACGCGCGGGCAAGCGCCTGTTGCTGGCCAACAAGGAATCGGTGGTCATGGCCGGCGAACTGCTGATGCAGGCCCAGCGCGAAGGGGGCGGCGAACTGATCCCGATCGATTCAGAACACAACGCCATCTTCCAGTGCCTCCCGGGCGAGCGCCCGATGCTGGCCGAAATCGGCGTTCGGCGCCTGATCCTCACCGCTTCAGGGGGCCCCTTCCGCGGCCGCACCCGCGCCGAACTGGTCGAAATCACGCCCGAACAGGCCTGCGCGCACCCCAACTGGGTCATGGGCCGCAAGATCTCGGTCGATTCGGCCACATTGATGAACAAGGGCCTGGAGGTCATCGAGGCCCATCACCTGTTCGGCGCTTCACCCGACACCATCGACGTGGTGGTGCATGCACAGAGCCTGGTGCATTCGCTGGTTGAGTACGTCGACGGCTCAGTGCTGGCACAGTTGGGCAATCCGGACATGCGCACCGCGCTGGCACACGCGCTGGCATGGCCCGATCGCATCGAGGCCGGGGTAGCGCCGCTGGACCTGGCCGCCGCTGCGCGCCTTGACTTCGAGAAACCCGACACCCAAACGTTCCGTTGCCTGGCGCTGGCGTTCCAGGCGCTGCGGGCCGGCGGCGATGCCACCACCGTGCTCAATGCCGCCAACGAGGTGGCCGTGGCCGCCTTTCTGGACGGTGCCCTGCCGTTTCTGGGCATTGCTGAAATCATCGAGCAGGTTCTTGAGGAACTGCCGTCGCAAGTCGTGGTCGATATTCCGACACTGGTCACACGTGATCGCATTGCACGTGATACCGCCCACCGCTGCATCGGCCTGCGCTGTTAAGCTAGGCGGATATTTGGACCCCAGAGGTCCGTTTTCCCTTCTGTTCCCGAATTGATTCACGACCTATCGACTACATGAGCACATTTTTCGGTTCCGTATGGTGGCTAATGGTCACCCTCGGCCTGCTGGTGACCTTCCACGAGTTTGGTCACTACTGGGTAGCGCGGCGCTGTGGGGTTAAAGTGCTGCGCTTCTCGGTCGGCTTCGGCCGTGCGATCTGGAGCCGCATCGGCCGCGACGGTACCGAATACCGGATCGCGGCGATCCCGCTCGGCGGATACGTGAAAATGCTCGATGCCCGCGAGGGCGAGGTCCCCGAGGACGAGAAGGATCGCGAATTCACCGGCAAGTCGGTCTGGAAACGGATCGCCATCGTCGCCGCGGGGCCGGGTTTCAACTTCATCTTCGCGATCGCGGCCTTCTGGCTGATGTTCGTGATCGGCAAGCCCGACAGCCCACCGATCATCGCCGCGCCCCCTGCCCATACGCTGGCCGCCAGCGCGGGCTTCCAGGCGGGCGATCGCATGCTGGCGATAGACGGCCAGAAGGTGGTCACCTGGAGCGGTGCGATGGACGCGATCAGCAATGACGCGCTGCTGCACCAGGCCGCGAACATCCGCGTGCGCAGCCATGACGGCAGCACCCGCGAACTGAACCTGGCCCTGAACACCCTGCCGGTCGCCAACGGCGTGGCCAAGGCCTTCCCCCTGATCGGATTGAAACCCGGTGGGATTCCCGCCGTGGTGGATCACGTCGAGCCCGGCAGCGCGGCAGCGCGCGCGGGCCTCAAGCCGGGCGATCACATCCTGGCCGTGGACGGACATTCGGTACGCACCTTCGAAGATGTCGGATCGCTTACCCAGAAGGCCATGCTGAGCGCGAGCTCCGTCACCCTCCGGGTGAGGCATGACGGCGTTGCGCGCAGCATCGAGCTGTCTCCGCACAAGACCACCGCAGCGGACGGTTCCTCGCGCTGGATCATCGGCATCTACGCCCGCCGCGAGACCGCGACCCTGCGCTACGGCCCCATCAGCGCCGTCGGTCATGCATTCCGGACCACCTGGGACAAAACCGCGACCAGCGTGGAGATGATCGGTCGCATGCTCACCGGCCAGACCTCAACCCGCAATCTTTCGGGCGTGATCACCATCGCGCGGGTCGCCAATACCTCGGCACAAATGGGCCTGAGCTGGTTCCTTGGATTTCTCGGTTTGATCTCTCTCAGCCTGGCCATCGTCAACCTGTTGCCGATACCAATCTTGGACGGCGGGCACCTGCTGTATTACCTTATCGAGCTGGCCAAGGGCAGCCCGGTCAGCGAACGCAGCATGGTCGCCGGCCAATTCGTGGGCCTGGCCCTGCTTAGCTGCCTGATCGGGCTGGCCCTGTACAACGATATTCTCGGGCTCATCACTTGAACCGAGGCCACCCTTCGCCGCGGCTTGACGCCGTGCTTTTGCGCATTACCCACTGGAATCGACGATGAAGCGTATCGCCGCCCTGCTCCTGCTTGCATCCATGACCGCCAAAGCCATGGCCATGCAGCCGTTCGTCATCTCGGACATCCGGGTCGACGGCCTGCAGCGTATTGCTGCCGGAACGGTCTACAGCTACCTGCCCATTTCGAAAGGGGACACGCTCACTGACAGCAGTGCGCAAGAGGCCATCAAGGCCCTGTTCCAGACCGGATTCTTCAGCGATGTCGAACTGGATCGTCAGGGCAACATCCTGGTGATCAAGGTCGCCGAGCGACCGTCCATCGCCAAACTCAACATCCGCGGCAACAAGGCAATCAAGACCAAGGACCTGAAGAAGGGCCTGAAGCATATCGGTCTGGCCGAGGGCGACACCTACGACCCGCTGGCCCTGAGCCGGGTGCAGCAGGAGCTGATCAGCCAGTACTACAACCGCGGCAAGTACAACGTCTCGGTCAAGACCCACGTCACGCATCTGGATCGCAACCGGGTCACGCTGGACATCGTGGTACGCGAGGGCAAGACCGCGCGCATCAAGGCCATCAACATCGTCGGCAACACGGCCTACAGCGACAAGCAGATCCGCAAGAATTTCAAGTCCAACACCAGCAACTGGTGGTCCTGGTACAGCAAGGACGACCAGTACTCACGCGAGAAGCTGTCGGGCGACCTCAAGAAGCTCGATTCGTACTACATGAACCGCGGCTACGCCGACTTCAACATCAATTCCACCGAAGTCTCGATCAGTCCGGACAAGCGCAAGATGTACATCAGCGCCGACATCAAGCAGGGCGCGGTGTACAAGATCTCGGACGTGCATCTGTTGGGCAACCTGATCCTGCCCGAGAAGACCATCCGCAGCCTGGTGTTCCTGCACAAGGGCGATGTTTTCAACCGATACCTGGTCGAGCAGAGCAAGAAAGCGATCAAGGCCGTGCTTTCGAACATCGGCTACGCCTTTGCCAAGGTGCAGACGGTGCCCAAGCTGGACAAGAAAAACCGCACCGTGGACATGACCTTCTACATCAAGCCCGGGGAACGGGTGTACGTGCGCCGCATCAACTTCCACGGCAACACCACGACCCAGGACTCGGTGCTGCGCCGCGAGATGCGCCAGCCGGAGGGTGCCTGGTATTCACAGGCGGCCATTGATGCCTCCAAACGCAGGCTGCAGACCCTGGGCTACTTCAAGGACGACGTGCAGATCGATACCCAGCGCGTGCCCGGCACCAACGATGAGGTCGACCTGAACGTGAAGGTCGAGGAGAAAAGCCACGGCAGCGTGATGTTCGGCGTCGGCTACTCGCAGTACTCGGGCATGATCCTGAGCGCATCGCTGTCGCAGAACAATTTCCTCGGCAGCGGCGACAAGTTCTCCGTGGCAGTGCAGAAGAGCAGCTACTACAAACAGCTGCAGCTGAGTTACGTGAACCCCTACCTGACCGATGACGGCGTCAGCATCGGTTACAACGCCTCGTTCAGCACGGTGAACTACGGCAACACCAGCTTCGCCAACTACAGCAACAGCACCCGCTCATTCTCCACCACCATCGGGGTACCGGTCAGCGAAGTCGACCGCATGAACTTCTCGTTGGGCATGAGCAGCAACAAGATCAACAGCTTCTACGGGTTCACCCCGCAGGTGCTGATTGATTACCAGAACCTGATCGGCCACTACACGATCCATTCCTGGACCGGCAGCATCGGCTACTCGCGTGACACCCGTAACTACTACTGGGCGCCGACGCGTGGTGGTGTCCAGTCGCTCTCGGTGTCCGCCGCACTGCCCGGTTCGACGGTGGAGTACTGGAAGGCCATGTACCACGGCAATCATTACTGGCCCATCGGTGACGGATTCGTGCTGTTGCTGGACGGCGAAGTCGGCTACGGCAAGACCTACGGCAAGGACGCCAGGTACCAGTTCCCGTTCTGGGAAAACTACTATGCCGGCGGCGTGCAGGACGTTCGCGGATTCCAGGACAATACCCTGGGTCCTCGTGCCCCCGTGCCCGGATACGGCGCGTATTACTCCCAGCCCATCGGTGGCGCATTCAAGGTCAAGGGCACGGCGCAGATGTACTTGCCGATCCCCGCCCTTCGCGACGTGAGCACGGCCCGCGTCGCCGCCTTCATTGATGTCGGCAACGTGTACAAGGATTACAGCAGCTTCAATGCAAGCGACCTGCGTGCCTCTGTGGGCCTGTCGCTGCAATGGCAAGCTCCGATCGGACCGCTGGTGATCAATTTCGCGATCCCGGTCCGTTCCAAGCCGTCCGACAATCGCTATAAGGAACGTATCCAGTTTACCTTTGGCAATACGTTCTGATCGCGTTGCCGCAGTGCGGCAGGGGAGCATCGCGTGGACAGCAGCTACACTCTGGGCGAACTGGCCAAACGCTTTGGCCTGACGATCCACGGCGATGCCGACACCATGATCACGGGCGTCGGCACGCTGGCTTCAGCCGGCGAAGGCCAACTGGCGTTCCTGGCCAACAGCAAGTACTCCGCACAATTGGCCCGCACGCGCGCAAGCGCGGTGGTGCTGGCCAGTGAAACACTTGCTCAATGCCCGGTTCCGGCCCTGGTGGCCGTCGATCCCTACCTCGGCTTCGCCCGAATAGCGGCGCTGTTCGAGCAGCGTTCCGCGCCCAGCCCGGGCGCGCATCCTACCGCCGTGATCGCAGACGGGGCCAACGTAGCCGAGAACGCGAGCATCGGCCCGTATTGCGTCATCGGGGATGGAGCCGTAATCGGAGACGGCGCCGAACTCGGGCCGCACTGCATGGTGGGGCCCGGCTGCGAGGTCGGCGCGCAGTCGCGACTGGTAGCGCGCGTTACGCTGGTGCAGAACGTGAAACTCGGGTGCCGGGTGCTGGTACACCCGGGCGCGGTGATCGGATCGGACGGTTTCGGCATCGCGATGGACGATGGACACTGGACCAAGATCCCGCAACTCGGCGGCGTGCGCATCGGTGACGACTGCGAAATCGGTGCGAATACCACCATTGACCGGGGCGCGCTGGAAGACACGGTGCTGGGCGAGGACGTGCACCTGGACAACCTGATCCAGATTGCCCACAACGTCACGATTGGTGCGCATACTGCCATGGCCGGCTGCAGCGCCGCGGCCGGCAGTGCAAAGATTGGCCGTTGGTGCCTGATTGGCGGCAATGCCGGGATACTGGGTCATCTCGAGGTGGTCGATCAGGTTACCATTACCGCCAAGAGCCTGGTCACGCACTCCATTCACGAGCCGGGCGAATATTCATCGGGCACGCCCCTGCAAGACAACCGTACGTGGCGCCGCAACGCAGCGCGCATGAAGAAGCTGGATGAGTTTGTGCGTCGACTTCTGACGCTTGAAAGGATGAATCATGACTGATGCAATCACACTCCCGGTCACTGTGGAACAGATCCAGGAGCTGTTGCCGCACCGCTATCCCTTTCTGCTGGTCGATCGTGTCATCGAACTCGAGCCCGGCAAGAGCGTGGTCGCCATCAAGAACGTCTCCATCAACGAGCCGTTTTTCCAGGGTCATTTTCCCAACCATCCGGTAATGCCGGGCGTTCTCGTCATCGAGGCCATGGCCCAGGCCGCGGGCACACTGATCCGTCTCAGCACCGAGAACGATCCGGACAGCAAGCCGCTGTTCTACCTTGCGAAGATCGACAAGGCCCGGTTCTCGGCCAAGGTCGTCCCCGGGGACCAGTTGCGGCTGGAGGTCACCCTCAAGCGCACACTGCGCGGGATGGGCCTGTTCAATGCACGCGCCCTTGTCGACGGCAACGAGGTCGCCAGTTGTGAGCTGATGTGCGCCGGCCGCGCCGAGTGAGGTCGAGCACATGATCCACGCCACCGCACAGATCGATGCCAAAGCCAGTGTGGATGACGATGTCGAGATCGGCGCCTACAGCGTGATCGGCGCGGACGTCGAGATCGGTGCCGGTTCGATCATTGCCCCGCACGTGGTGTTGCAGGGGCCCACGCGCATCGGCAAGCGCAACCATATCCATCCGTACGCTTCCATTGGCGGAGACGCCCAGGACAAGAAATATTCCGGCGAACGCACCGAACTGGTGATCGGCGACGACAATGTCATTCGGGAATTCGTCACCATCAACCGTGGTACAGGCGAAGGCGGAGGAGTGACGCGCATCGGCAACGACAACTGGTTTCTCTCCTACGTGCACATTGCGCATGACTGCCAGGTGGGCAACCACACCGTGTTCTCCAACAACGCTTCGCTGGCCGGGCATGTCGAAGTGGGCGACTGGGTCATCATGGCCGGGTTCTCGGGTGTGCACCAATTCTGCAAGATCGGAACCCACGCATTCATCGGCATGGGTTGCCTGGTCGGTGCCGACGTTCCTCCCTTCGTGATCATGGGCAAGCAGGAGCATGGCCGACCGCGGGGCATCAACAGCGAGGGACTCAAGCGACGCGGTTTCGAGTCCGAACGCATCGCGATCATCCGTCGCGCCTTCCGGACCCTGTACATGGCCGGCCTGCCACTGGCGGAAGCCTGCGAACGACTTGCCGAACAGTCCAGGGACAGCGAGGACGTCCGCGAGATGCTGGATTTCATTGCGCGCAGCGAACGCTCGCTCAAGCGCTGAGCCCATGCCCACACCCTCACGCCCGGCATGCACGAATGCCCTGGATGACGGTGTCGCGCACTCCTTTCGATGCGGGGATGCAGCGTGATGCCAAACGGCACTGACACGCCCTCCACAGGCAGCGAAGGGACGCCCGATCACCCCGGTGGTCACTGGCCCACCATCGCCTTGATCGCAGGAGAAGCTTCGGGCGACCAACTCGGCGGCGAGCTGGTCCACGCCCTGCGCAAGCGTTATCCTCGCGCGCGAATAGTTGGCGTGGGCGGCGCATGCATGCAGGCTGCCGGTTTCGAGGCCTGGCACGACATCCACGAACTTTCGGTGATGGGCTTGCTTGAGGTGCTGCGCCACCTGCCCCGGCTGCTGCGTCTGCGACGCAGCCTGGCAGCTCGGCTCAGGGCGCTGCGCCCGGACGTGGTGGTGGGCATCGATGCACCCGATTTCAATCTGGGTCTGGAACGCACGCTCAAACAGGCCGGCATCCGCACCGTGCATTACGTGAGCCCTTCGGTATGGGCCTGGCGGGAAAAACGCGCGATGCGCATTGGTCGGAGCGCCGATCGCGTGCTGTGCCTGTTCCCGATGGAGCCCGCCATCTACGCCCAGTACGGTATCGATGCGCGATTTGTCGGACATCCCCTGGCGGACCGTTTTCCGCTGGTGTCCGACCGCAAAGGGGCTCGCCAGACGCTCGGGCTGGCACCTGATGCACCCGTACTGGCGGTGCTTCCGGGCAGCCGGGGGTCCGAGGTGGAACGCCTTGGAAGCGTGTTCTTCGAAGCTGCAATACAGGCGGCAAACGCCATCCCGGGCCTGCGCGTGATCGTGCCTGCGGCCAACGCGCACTTGCGCGCGATCCTCGATGCCATGCACACAAGAACGCACATGCCCCTGGGAACCTCGATCCAGCTGCTCGACGGGCAAGCCCATGAAGCGATGGTGGCCGCGGACGTGGTGCTTCTGGCCTCGGGTACCGCGACCCTGGAAGCGATGCTGGCAAAACGCCCGATGGTCGTCGGCTACCGCGTGGCCCCGATGACCTACCGCCTTGTGCGGGCCCTGAAACTGATCAAGACCGACACCTTTGCACTGCCCAACATCCTGTCCGGCCGCAAGCTGGTCCCGGAGCTGATGCAGGATCAGTGCACGGCCGACAATGTTGCCGCGTCGGTGCTCGACCTGTTCGGCGACATCGCGCGTCGCGGCATGATCGTGACCGCATGCGAATACCTGCATCGCAAGCTGAAGGGCGACCTTCCCGGCACGGCGGCCGAGCATGCAGCCATGGCCATCGCCGAGTTGCTGCCCGACGAGGCGTCCTGAGCATGCCCCGCCGGCGCACCGTCAGCGCGAGTCTGGATCGCGGCCTGCGCCTGGCCGGTGTCGACGAAGCCGGTCGTGGACCACTCGCCGGCCCGCTGGTCGTGGCCGCCGTGATCCTGGACCCCGCGCACCCCGTCCACGGACTGGGCGACTCCAAGCAGATCAGTGAAGCGCGCCGCGAGATCCTGTACCCGCGCATCATCGAACGCGCTCTGGCCTGGAACATCACCTTCATCGAACGCGAACAGATCGACCGCATCAACATCTACCAGGCCACGATGAAAGGCATGGCCGATGTCCTGTACGCGCTCGACCCCGCCCCCGAGCACGCCCTGGTCGACGGCAACCGCCTGCCCGCCCAGCTGCCATGCCCGGCGCAGGCCGTGGTCGGTGGTGACGCCAGCGAACCCTGCATCGGTGCCGCCTCGATCCTGGCCAAGGTGGCGCGCGACCGGCACATGTGTGCACTGGACGAACGCTACCCAGGCTACGGTTTCGCCCGGCACAAGGGCTACGGGGTGCCAGAACACCTGCAGGCACTCCTGCGCCTGGGACCCTGTCCCGAGCACCGCCGCAGCTTTGCCCCGGTCCGCCGCCTGCTGGAGCCGGGTCTGTTCGATACGTCCACGCCACACGCCTGACGCCCCTTTGCAGGGCATGGCACTGCCGTGATGTCGCAATCCTGGATGCATCCGATGACGGCCCACGCCAGCCAGGCTGCTGGACGCGGAGCCAGCGCATGGACTGCATACGGCTGATCGCGCCGGTATTTTGCAGACTTGGCAAGCAGAGCCGCCCGTAGGCATTACGCAGGCATTACACTGGGAACTGTACCCCCATTTCGCGCGCGGCGATGCCCACCGGTTTTGTCCATCTGCACACCCACAGCGAGTTTTCGCTGCTCGATTCGACCATCCGCGTCAAGGCGCTGGTCGAATCGTGCGCGCGTGCCGGCATGCCGGCTGTCGCGCTGACCGACGAGAGCAACCTGTTCGCCCTGGTGAAGTTCTACAAGGCCGCGTGTACCGCTGGCGTCAAACCGATCGCCGGTTGCGACGTCTGGGTCACCGATCCCGACGATCCACGCCCCTGGCGCCTGAGCCTGCTGTGCCAGCACGAACAGGGTTACCGCAATCTGTGCCGGCTGGTCTCACGTGGCTGGCTGGACGGCCAGCACGGCGGCCGCGCCCTGGTCGAGGCCGGCTGGCTGAACGCAACGAGGGACGGCCTGATCGCCGTACTCGGTCGCGAAAGCGTGGCCGCGCGCCTGGCCTCCAGTGGCGACCCCGATGCCGCCCGTCCGCGCCTGCAAGCCCTTGGCAAGCTGTTCCAGGACCGTCTGTACCTGGAACTGACCCGCACCGGGCGCGAGGACGAGCCGGCATGGAACCGCAGCGCCCTGCACCTGGCCGGGAAACTGGACCTTCCGGTGATCGCCAGCAACGACGTGCGCTTCCTGCGCCGCGAAGACTTCGAGGCACACGAAGCACGCGTATGCATCCGCCAGGGCCGGGTGCTGGCCGACCCGCGTCGTCCGCGCGAATACACGCCCGAGCAATACCTGAAGACGCCCGAACAGATGGCCGAGCTGTTCGCCGACATCCCCGAGGCGCTGGAAAACACGCTGGAACTGGCCAAGCGCTGCAACCTGGAGCTGGCCTTCGGCACATACTATCTGCCGGCCTTCCCGGTACCGCCCGAGCACGATCTGGACAGCTACATCCGCAGCCAGGCCCATGCCGGTCTGGATGCGCGCCTGACCACCCTGCCGCTGGCGCCAGGCCACACCCGAGCGGACTACGATGCGCGGCTGGAGCGCGAACTCCAGGTCATCATCGAGATGGGCTTCCCCGGATATTTCCTGATCGTGGCCGACTTCATCCAGTGGGCCAAGGACCATGACATCCCGGTCGGCCCGGGACGCGGCTCCGGCGCTGGCTCGCTGGTGGCCTGGGCACTGAAGATCACCGACCTCGACCCGCTGCCCTACGACCTGCTTTTCGAGCGCTTCCTGAACCCCGAACGCGTTTCGATGCCCGATTTCGACATCGACTTCTGCATGGACCGCCGCGACGAGGTGATCGACTACGTGTCGCGCAAGTACGGGCGCGACAAAGTCAGCCAGATCATCACCTACGGCACCATGGCGGCCAAGGCCGTGGTGCGCGACACCGGACGGGTGCTGGGCATGGGTTATGGCCATGTCGACTCGATCGCCAAGACCATCCCCAATACCCTGGGCATCTGCCTGGACGATGCCCTGGGGCGCTCGGAAAAGGCACGGCGCGACAGCAACCTGGTGTCGTCCGAACTGGTGCAGCGCTACCAGGCCGAGGACGAGGTCCGCGAACTGATCGACCTGGCGCTGAAGCTGGAGGACCTGACCCGCAACGCAGGCAAGCACGCCGGCGGCGTGGTCATTGCGCCGACCCCGCTGACGGACTTCTCGCCGCTGTATTCGGAAGAAGGCGGCGGCGGCGTGGTCACCCAGTTCGACAAGAACGACGTCGAGGACGTGGGCCTGGTGAAGTTCGACTTCCTTGGCCTGCGCACACTGACCATCATCGACTGGGCGATCAAGGCCATCAATGCGCGCCGCGCGAGCGAGGGCGAAGCCGCGATCGACCTGACGCGGCTGCCGCTCGACGACCCTGAAACCTACGCCCTGTTCGCACGGGGCGACACGGTGGCGGTGTTCCAGTTCGAGTCACGCGGCATGCGCGAGCTGCTCAAGCGTGCACAGCCAGACCGTTTCGAGGACATCATCGCTCTGGCGGCACTGTTCCGCCCCGGCCCGCTGGGCTCGGGGATGGATCGCGACTGGACCGACCGCAAGCACGGCCTGGCCGAGGTCAGCTACCCGCATCCTTCGCTGGAACCGGTGCTCAAGCCCACCTACGGCGTGATCGTGTACCAGGAACAGGTGATGCAGATCGCCCAGGTTCTGGCCGGCTACTCGCTGGGCGGCGCCGATCTGCTGCGTCGCGCGATGGGCAAGAAGAAGCCCGAAGAAATGGCCAAGCAGCGCGCCATCTTCGAGCAAGGCGCGGCGCAGAACGGGATCGAGGCGCGGACCGCGACCGCGATCTTCGACCTGATGGAGAAATTTGCCGAATACGGCTTCAACAAGTCGCATTCAGCCGCCTACGCCCTGGTCGCCTACCAGACCGCGTGGCTGAAGAAGCACTATCCGGCCGAGTTCATGGCCGCGACGCTTTCCTCGGACATGGACAACACCGACAAGGTGGTCAACTTCCTCGATGAGTGCAAGGCCATCGGCCTGACTGTGCAGCCGCCCGACGTGAATGCCTCGAGCTACAAGTTCAAGGCGATCGAGCCTCAGGTGGTGCAGTACGGCCTGGGCGCCATCAAGGGCGTCGGCGAGGGCATCTGCCAGGCCCTTGCCAGCGAGCGCGAGCGCGGCGGACCCTACACCGACCTGGCCGATTTCTGTCGCCGGGTCGCACCCGGCAAGCTCAACAAGCGTGTCCTCGAGGCCCTGACCCTGTCCGGTGCCCTGGACGCGCTGGCGCCGACCCGCGCCAGCCTGATGCTGCAGCTGCCCGAGGCCATGAAGGCTGCCGAACAGCACCTGCGCAATCTGGATGCAGGCCAGCACGACATCTTTGGCGGCAGCGGACCCACCGCGACGCTGGAGATCGAGCTTCCGCAAGCCCCGGAATGGTCGCTGGAACAGCTGCTTGGCGGCGAACGCGATACGCTGGGTCATTACCTGTCCGGTCATCCCACCGATCCCTGGCGCGACGTGCTGGCTCAGCTGGCCACCTGTCCGATGGATGAAATCCCCGCCCGCTATCAGCCCCCGCAACGGGCCCAGAACGACGATGGAGGCAACCGCTACCGCCGCGCACCGGGCACCCCGTGGATCGTGGCCGGTATCGTCACGGCCATCCGCAAGCGTGGCGACAGCGCCGCCTTCGTGCGTCTGGAGGACGCCGGTGGCGCCATCGAGCTGAGCTTCTTTCGCGAGGCCTTGACGGAATATGCCCCGTTGCTTGTGCGCGACGCCCTGCTGGTGGTCGAGGGCAACCTCTCGATCGACGACTTTTCCGGTGGCTACCAGGTCCGTGCGCGCCAGGTATGGGGCCTGAACGAGGCCTGCGAGCGCCTGGCCCGTTTGCTGAGGGTGAGCGTGAACGGCATCGGCCCGGGATTCTTCGAACACCTCAAGGCAACACTGGGGGACTATGTAGGCGGCCCCACCCCGCTGGTGCTGGCAGGATACAGCAACGGCGTGGCCCAGGCCGACATCGAACTGGGCGAGGACTGGCGGGTCAGGGCCCAGCCAGATCTGTTGCGGGCGTTGCGCGGCCTGCCCGGGGTACTGGGCGCCGAGCTGCGCCTGAGCCGTCCGTCGACAGGATCGTGAGCAGGAACTTGAGCGCCGCGTGCCTGTCGCCCACCCGGTGGGTACGGCTATACTGCACCCTTTGTGCAACTCGAAACCGCGCCGAATGAACGCGAACTTCCTCGATTTCGAACAACCGATCGCCGAACTCGATGCGAAGATCGAGGAGCTGCGCCATGCCAGTCATGGCCAGGCCTTCGACATCGACGAGGAGGTCGCGCGCCTGCGGGGAAAGCTCAAGACCAAGACCGCGGAGATCTTCCGCAACCTGACACCGTGGCAGGTCTGCCAGATCTCGCGTCATCCGATGCGCCCGTACACGCTCGACTACATCGAGGCCATGTGCGAGGAATTCCATGAACTGGCCGGCGA
This sequence comes from Oleiagrimonas sp., assembly GCF_027858935.1. Classification (GTDB taxonomy): domain Bacteria; phylum Pseudomonadota; class Gammaproteobacteria; order Xanthomonadales; family Rhodanobacteraceae; genus Oleiagrimonas. Next base: position 27,040 of record NZ_JAQIBU010000316.1, read on the forward strand.
CCGCGCCTATGCCGACGACGGCGCCATCGTCGGTGGCCTGGGCCGGATCAACGGTCGCGCTGTGATGATCATCGGCCACCAGAAAGCGCGCGATACCAAGGGCAAGATCCGCCGCAACTTCGGCATGCCGCGACCGGAAGGCTACCGCAAGGCGCTGCGCCTGATGAAGATGGCCGAACGCTTCGGCCTGCCGCTGCTGACCCTGATCGACACCATGGGCGCCTACCCCGGCGTCGGCGCCGAGGAACGCGGCCAGAGCGAGGCGATCGCGCGCAACCTGCTGGAGATGTCCATATTGAAGGTGCCGATCGTGTGCACCGTGATCGGCGAGGGTGGGTCCGGTGGTGCACTGGCCATCGGCGTCGGCGATCGCATCAACATGCTGCAGTACTCCACCTACTCGGTGATCACTCCGGAGGGCTGCGCATCGATCCTTTGGAAGAGCCCGGAAAAGGCCAAGATTGCCGCCGAAGCCCTGCAGATGACCGCGCAGCAGCTCAAGGGCCTGGGCCTGATCGACAAGATCCTGCGCGAACCGCTGGGCGGCGCGCACCGCAACCCGCACGGTACCGCGATCCGCCTCAAGTCCATGCTGCTCAACCAGCTGGACGAACTCGGCGCGCTGCCCGTCCCGGAGCTGCTCGAGAAGCGCTATACGCGCCTGCGCAGCTTCGGCGTCTACAGCGGCAACTGAAAACGGAACCTCGCGATACTGTCTTACCCTGCAGGGAAGGTATGCGATCATGGCTGCATCCATGCCGCACACGGAGGCCCTCATGGCCGACCTGCCCACCCAGAAACTCGCGGTCCTGATCGACGCCGACAACGCCCAGCCGGCCATCGTCGAGGGGCTGCTGGCCGAGATCGCCAAGTACGGCACAGCGCATGTCAAACGCATTTACGGCGACTGGACCGGCACCCACCTGAAAGGCTGGAAGGATACCCTGCTCACGCACTCGATCCAGCCGATCCAGCAATTCGGCTACACGCGCGGCAAGAATGCCACCGACTCGGCCATGATCATCGACGCCATGGACCTGCTCTACACCGAGCGCTTCGACGGCTTTTGCATCGTCTCCAGCGACAGCGACTTCACCCGCCTGGCCGCGCGCATCCGCGAGTCGGGTCTGACTGTGTACGGCTTCGGCGAGAAAAAGACCCCGAACCCGTTCGTGGCCGCCTGCGACAAGTTCATCTTCACCGAGTTGCTGGTGGAAAAGGCCGAGGACGAGCCTCCGCACAAGCGCATGTCCGCATCCCAGCTCAAGCAGGACGCGCGCCTGGTCGGCCTGCTGCGCAATGCCACCGATGCCAGCTCCGACGACACCGGCTGGGCGCACCTGGCGCTGATCGGCAGCAACATGGCCAAGCAGGCGCCGGAGTTCGACCCGCGCAACTACGGCTACCGCAAGCTCAGCGATCTGGTCACCGCCACCCAGTTGTTCGACATGGAAGAACGCGGTGACGGTTCGGGGCGCCAGCTGTACGTTCGCGACAAGCGTCGCAAATAACCCACGACTCCGGCAGGCCCTCGTGTCCCGCTCGCTGACCGCGCATCTCAAGCAAGCGCTCGCCGACTCGCCGCCGGTTCCGTTATGCGTGGCCTTCAGCGGCGGTCCCGATTCGAGTGCCCTGCTGCACGCGCTGGCCACCCTGGATGCGTCACGCGAACGCGGGCTGCTTGCCGTGCATGTCGATCACGGACTGCATCCGGAAAGTACCGCCTGGGCCCGGCATTGCAGGGACTTCTGCACAGCGCTCGATATCCCGGTGCGCGTGCTGAAGGTGCAGGTGGACCACGCCGGCGAAGGCCTTGAGGGCGCCGCACGCAAAGCACGCTACGCCGCACTTGTTCGTCAGCTTGAACCGGGAGCTTGGCTGGTCACCGCGCATCACGCCGACGATCAGGCCGAAACCGTGCTGCTGAAGCTTCTGCGCGGCGCCGGCCCGCAGGGGCTGGGTGGCATGCGAGCCCTGCGTGCGATCGGCCCGGGTATGCTCTGGCGCCCGCTACTGGACCTTCCGCGTGCGGCGCTGGCCAAGCATGCCCATGATCACCAACTGCACTGTATCGACGATCCGGCCAACAGCCAGACCGAACATGCACGCAATTTCCTGCGTCACGACATCCTGCCACGCCTGCAGCAGCGCTGGCCGCAAGCGCCGCGCATCCTGGTCCAGGGCGCGCAACTGGCGGCGGAAGCCGCCGACTTCATCGATCTGCATGTGAAATCCGCTTTGGCCCAATGGCTGCGCCAAAGCGATGCCAGCCTCGACGCGGGCGGCTGGCTGGAGCTGCACCCGGCCGTGCGTGGCCTGGTGCTGGAACAATGGTTGCGAAAACGCGACCTCACCGCCCCCACCCGGGCCCAGCGCCACGAACTGGAACGGCAGGTCCGCGAAGCCGACGCCGACCGCGTCCCCGAAGTCACCTGGCCGGGCGCCTGCGTGCGCCTGTGGCGTGGCAGGTTGCATGCCCTGCCGACCCATGCCGCCCGCCCAACCCGGCCATGGCAGAGCGCATGGGACGGCCAGCGCCTTGGACTCCCCGGGGGCGGGTCCGTGCAGTTGGTCGGCGCCGGGGATCGGGCCGCGCTCCCCGTAATGGAAATCCGGCTTGGGCAGACGGGCGTTCATCTGCGTCCCCATGGTGATGCCCATACCCGTGCGCTGCGGGACCTGTTCCAACGCGCCGGCATCCCGCCCTGGCAGCGGCCCGGATGCCCCCTGATCCATGCCGCGGATGGCACGCTGCTGGCCGTGGCCGACCTGTGCATGACTGCGCCGGGGCATGCCCTGTTCAGTCGTTGCGCGCTCGCGCCGCGCTGGGAACGGGAAAGCTGAAGGACGCGTCTGCCCTGCGCCCGGTCGCGCATCGGTACCGTCTTGCTGCCGTGCGTGGGCATGTCCATCGGCATGGCCACGGGGATCAAGACGATCTGACATGCTGGCCCAAGCACATGGGCTGCAGACAGCGCATGATTGATTCGCGGCGCCGCGTGCGCTAGCTTCTCCGGCCATGGCCAAGCCCGCATCCACACCAAAGACTCCCGACCAGATCGAGCGCTTCGAGCACTCGCTCAACGAGCTCGAACAGTTGGTCGAACGCATGGAAGACGGCGAGCTGTCGCTGGACGAGTCGCTCAAGTCCTTCGAACGCGGCATCGGCCTGTATCGGGACTGCGAAGGCGCCCTGAAACAGGCGCAACTGCGCGTGAGCAAACTGCTTGACCCCGAATCGCCCGACAACGCCGAACCCCTTGAACCCGACGCCTCCTGAAATCGGTTCTGGACTGGCGCGGTGGATCTCCAGAGCCGATACGGCCCTGGACAAACTGCTCCCCGAAGCTCCCGGATCCAGCACCCCACTGCAGCGCGCGATGCGCTATGCCGTCCTTGGTGGCGGCAAGCGATTGCGTCCGTTGCTGGTCTATGCCGCGGGGCGTGCCATGGGATACGACGGCCCGGCCCTGGACGGGCCGGCCTGCGCAGTGGAACTGATCCACGCTTATTCGCTGGTGCATGACGACCTTCCGGCCATGGACGACGACGAACTGCGTCGCGGACGACCGACCTGCCACGTCGCCTTCGGCGAAGC
>NZ_JAQIBU010000346.1 GCF_027858935.1 Oleiagrimonas sp.
CTCCGTCGAGTGTGAGCGTGCCCGACAGATTGGTTGTTCCTGCGGGGACCGTATAGATACCCGGGGCAAGCGTCCCTGCAAGCGTCAGATCCGCATTGGTCAGGGTGGTACCTGATCCCAGAGACGCAAGATTGTTTATCGCAGTCGTGAGTCCGGACTGTGCCGACTGTGCGAGTGCACCACCGGCGTATACGCTTCCTCCCGTAACCTGCAGATCCGATACCGCAACGCCTGGCGAAGAGTTGAAGCCGGTAATGGCATTCGCACCTCCGCTCGACCAGACGCCGACATTTCCGACGATGGTGCTCGACCGGACATTGGTCACTGTCGAGTGACCGAGGACGGTGAAACTCGCCAGGTCCGAACCGAGTATCGGCGTCGCCATTGCCGTGCCGGGACCACAAAAGGCACCAATCACAGCCAATGCCAGAATCCACTTGTGCGAAGGGCGGTCGACTGTCCGTGCTTTGCGTGAATGTATGGACAGGATCTTCATAAAGACTCTCCTAAACAAACCAAAGAACCTACGATGAGGTCTGTTCACCTATCGCAGGCAGCGCATCCATCGCTTGGGGTCGCGCGCCAGAAGATCGCAAAGCGCAAACGATTCATATAATTAGATTGCATTTGTCGTGCCAACTGTTGGAATGCCAAGAAAACAATGAGTTGAAGTTCGAGCGTTGTGTGCATTTCAACCATTGTGTAAGAAATATCGACATCTGCAGCGGGTATCAACGTTGGTGTTGCATCATTGATGCCGCCGAAAGTTGCCGATATGCCAACCACCCCGGGTAGGGGCGATCGAGCCCTGCTCGGGCCGCTCAGGCCTGGCGTACACTGTTGACGCGATTGGAGTGCCGCGACATCCCCCGGCTATTCTAAAGATCGGGTTTGGGCAGCAAGCCCAACCCAATCTTTACCCTGGGGAAGGGGCCTGACCGCGCGCTTGTATCGGGTGGCGCGAAGCCCGACACTTGGCTGTATCTGGAGACCGGCCGGTCACCGGAGGGAACCTTGGGGTACAGAGTGACCAATCACGCCCAAACCCCGAAAAAGCGCGGACTGATCGCCGAACTGCGCTACCGCCATATCTGGCGTGCGGCGGCTTTGTATATCGGCACGGTATGGGCGCTGGCACAAGGCATCGCGGAATTGGGACCCATATTCGGAATGCCGGACTGGGGGACGCGCTGGTTCGTGATTGCCTGCGCCATCGGTTTTCCATTTTGGGTGGCGTTCGCGTGGTTTTACAAGCTGACGCCCGCAGGCTTGAAGCTCGAGAACGACGTCGAGACTCCGGACTCGACTTTCCAGCACGCTATCGGACGCAAGCTGGATTTCTGGATTATCGGCGTCATGGCCGTTGCCATCGTGTTGCTGGTGACCAACACCGTCGTGACGCAACATGACATCCCCGGCGCCACGAATGTGCTCGATGCCAAGGCCATTGCCGCGGAATTGGCCAAGGTCCCAAACAAATCAGTTGCAGTACTGCCACTTGCCAATGAAAGCGGCGACCCGAAACAGCAATATTTTTCCGATGGTCTGTCCGAAGAGCTGATCTCCGACCTTACCCAGGTCAATGGTCTGAAGGTGATTGGCCAGTATTCGAGCTTCAAGTTTCGTGATAGCAAGGATAGCCTGGCGCAGATCGGAGCGGCATTGGGCGTGGCGCACCTGATCCAGGGCTCGGTACGCCAGCAGGGCGACCGTATCCGCGTCACGGTCAGCCTGATCCGCGCGAAAGACGGTAGCAGCATCTGGTCGCACAGTTACGATGAGCTACTGCGGGACGTATTCTCGATACAGTCGAAGATCGGCCACGCCGTGGCTGCAGCACTCCGGATCAAGCTGTTAGGCAATGCCATCGTCTCAAGCGCCAAGCCTCCTGGCGGAAATGTCGAGGCCTATCAGCTCATGTTGCAAGGACATGCCCTGGTTCTGCGTCAAACGAAAGACGGTTTCAGTCAGGGCATCCCGTTGCTCAGGCATGCACTCAAGCTCGATCCCGAGTACGCGTATGCTTGGGGATTGTTGTCCATGGCCTACGTCAATCTGGGGCAGATCACCCCTGCCGGCGATGCGCGGCAACAGGCCTACGCGCAAGCCCGAGTCGCGGCGGACAGGCAGCAGGTTCTGGCGCCGAATGTCGCAAGCACCTACTCGGTCCGCGGCTTTCTGTTGTCGACCATCGACAACGATCCGATAGGCGCGCTGGCCGAGTACAAACGCGC
>NZ_JAQIBU010000366.1 GCF_027858935.1 Oleiagrimonas sp.
GTATTGCGCCTTCAGGTACAACGTGTACGCCTGCGAATTGCGCGTGGAGATGCTGGCCACGGCGCTGGTCTCTTCCGGCGAAAGCTTTGCCTTCAGCGCATCGGCGACCTTGCCCGCCACCTCACCCTCGACGCCGAAGATGTTTTCAAGGTTGCGCGTGTAGCTTTCGGCCCACAGGTGACTGTCGGTATGGGCATCGATCAACTGCACGTTGATCAGCACCTGGTTGCCGGCCTTCTGCACGCTGCCTTCCAGAATCGTGGCCACGCCGAGCTGTTGCGCGATGGTTTTCAGGTCATCCGGATGGCTGGCGTACTTCATCGTGGACGTGCGCGAGATCACTTTCAGCTGGCCGATATCGGCCAGCTTGGTCAGAATCAGGTCCTGCATGCCGTCGGCGAAGTAGGCGTTGCCCTTGTCTTCGCTGAGGTTCTCGAACGGCAGCACGGCGATGGACTTGGCCGGAATGGCGGATGAGGCGACGGCGGGCTCAGGGGCAGGCGACGCGCTGCCCTGCGCGGCGAGATCCGAACTGCTGGCCTTGGTAAGGGCCGCCGCCGTCATGTCGGCCCTGGATTGCGCGGGGTCCGCGTAGTGCCAGATCAGGAACCCACCGATCGCAAACACGCCGGCCAGCAAAAGCAACTCCACCCCACCTACCCGCTGCGCGCCGCGTTCGCCGTGGTACCAGGCCAGTAGCAGGGTCACCACAAAACCCAGCGCGATCACCGCAAACGCAATGCGGATGACCGCCAGTGGCCAGCCGTAGCCGTTGGCCGCCAGGTCGAGCACCTGCAACAACGCCCAGGCACCGGCCAGATAGGCTACCGCCCACTGCACCAGCTTGCGCTCTTTCAGGCGTTGCAGGAATTCGCTCATGGCTTGACCTCGATGCTGGCCGTTGCCGGCGTGGCATCGGCGTATTTTTTCAGCAGTGCCTGAAACCGCGGCTCATTGCGGATCGGGTCCCAGCTCGGGTCGAACCGCAGTAACAAGGGCGAGTAGTAGTAACCGATGCCCGGCGTGACGAGCGCCTTGTCGAGCAGCGGCACGGCGAGGTCGGGGCGATGGGCTCGCGCGTACAGTTTGGCATTGGTCAGCATCACTCCCGTCGCTGACAAAAGATCCCCGGTTTTATCAACGATTGCCTGTGCCTTGGCCGCGGCATCCAGGCCTGGTGCGGTATGACCGAGCCCCAGTTCGATATTGGCAATGGCTTGCCATACGAGTGACAGAGCAACACCCTGCCGCACCCCGAGTTGCGTGTGGGTAGTGGGGAGCGCCTGTGCATAGAGTGCCCGCGCATGGGTTGCGTCACCCATCAGCCGGTAGAGGTCGGCCTCTGCCAGCGCCTTTGAATAGAAGACGCTGGAAGCGTGACTGTAGGAGAAGTTGTCGGGTATATCCGCGATGCCCTGAAGCAGGGCCAGCGCTTGCGGATACTTGTGTTGCAGCGTCAGCAACCCCACGCGCGTAGCCTTTAGACGCGGGTCATCACCTTGCACGGCGGCCAGGGCACGCGGGATGTCGCCCGTGCTGTTCAAAATCGCCAGGGCATAGGTGGATTTCGCAGTGCGGTTGTCCGGGTCCAGTGCCAGCGCGCGTTGGAAGGTGTTCTCGGCATCGGCATAGCGACTTACATCCATATAGGTCTCGCCCAACGGGGCGTAGAGCGCGATATTGCGTGGATCGAGCATCATCGCCTTCTCCATTGAAGCGATCGCGGCGTCGAAGCGGCCTTGCCGGCGCTCGACGTAACCTTGCGCCTCGAGTGCATCGGCATCGTTTGGCTTGAGCACCAGTGCGGCCGCAAAGGCCTGCAACGCGGCGGCGTAATGGCCGCGGCCGTAGTAGTCGCAGTAGCCGACGGCGAGCTGCGCAGCGGGTAGATCCGGCTGCAATTGCAAGGCGCGTTCGGCATCCGCACGCGCGTGTTGGTTGAGCTGGTTCACGTCCTCACCGCCGCCGCCAAGCCAGGCAAGGGCGCTTTCGATGTAGGACAATCGCGCGTACGCCTGCGCGAAATCCGGGTCTTGCTGGATCGCCTGCCGGTACAACGGGATCGCGGCTTTCATGCTTGCGGTAGCGTAAGTGATGCTGGCCTGGTTGGCCTGATACTCGGCGCGAAGGAACAGGTCGTAGGCGGCCCGATTCCGGGTCGGCAGCGCGGCCAGCGTGGCGGTTTCGGCAGGCGAGAGCCTGGCCTTGAGCGCGGTGGCGATCTTTCCGGCCACGTCGCCCTCGACACCGAAGATGTTGGTCAGGTCGCGCGTGTAGCTCTCGGCCCAGATGTGGCTGTCGGACTTTGCATCGATCAGCTGCACGTTGATCAGCACCTGGTTGCCGGCCTTCTGCACGCTGCCTTCGAGCAGTGTTGCCACGCCGAGCTGCTGGCCGACGATCTTCAGGTTCTGCGGGTGGCTACCGTAACTCAAGGTCGACGTGCGCGAGATCACCTTCAAGTCGCCGATGTCGGCCAGCTTGGTCAGGATCAGGTCCTGCATGCCGCTGGAGAAGTAGGCGTTGTCCTTGTCGGAACTGAGGTTTTCGAATGGCAGAACCGCGATCGATTTGGATAGAATCGCGGTAGTCGCAACGGCCGGGGGCTGCTCAACGCCAGGCGCCGCCTGCGACGCGGCCTTCCCGGGTGCCCCTGTCATCAATGGCTTCGACGCGATACTGCCGATAGGCGACCGCGCAAAATGCCAGAGGAATCCGCCACCCAGAGCCAGCAACAGGGTCACGATCAGCAACTCCATTCCAGTCACTTTCTGCGCACCGCGCTCGCCGTGATACCACGCCAGCACCAGCGTGACGAAGAATCCGAGCACCAACACGATGCTGATCCCGCGCCGTACCGCTCCCGGCCAGCCGAACTGCTGGGCGAAGATGTCGACCGCCTGCAGCAGTGCAAACGCCGCAGCGACATAAGCCAGCGCCCACTGCACCAGCTTGCGTTGCTTGAGGCGTTGCCAGAGATCAGTCATGGCTATCGTCATCCGAAAACCACGGCAGGACCGTGCCTGCGACCTGCACCAGCAACCACGAAGCGACCACGTACAACCCGCCCATACGGATCACGTTGCGGCGTTTGAGTTCGGTGAACAGGCTCATGGCTGATCGAACTCCGCAAACTTCCTGATTTCCGCCTGGAAGCGCGGGTCGTCGCGCACCTTGTCCCAGACCGGATCAAGCTTCAGGGTGCTGGCGGACGTCAACATATCCGCACCCGAGCCCAGGCGCACGCGCTCGAGCGTCGATACCGCGAGATCCGCGCGCCCCAGCCGGGCATACACCTGGGCGGCCATGGCCAGGGCCACGGCGCCGTTGATGGCGTCCTTTTCGATGGGCATTCGCGCCAGCGCCTCTTGCGTTGTCCATAGCGCGGCCGCTTTATCACCAAGCATGGCCTCGGCATCCGCCAGGAACAATCGTTGCGCCTCGCCATCGAGCAGGTGCGCCACGCCCAGCTTGCGGCCGATGGTGGCGCTGTCATCGTGGCTGTCGCGGAACTGGAACGAGGAGTTGCGGCTGATCACTTTCAGCCCGGCGAATTGCGTCAGCGCAGTGATCAGTCCCTCGGACAGTCCATCCGGGATGTACTGCTGGTCCTTGTCGTCGCTCTCATTGGTCAGTGGCAAAACGGCGATCGACTTGGCGGGGATGGCGGCCCCTGCCGACAACGGCGTCGCTGCTGCCGGAACGGCCTCGGCGGGGCCCGGTGAAACGGCGACTGGCGCTGTTTGCTTGGAAGCCACGCGCGACTGCCACGGACGCCAGGCCGGCAGGATCACCGCCAGCGCCAGGACCGCGATGGTCGCCACATTCAGCCTGCGCCCGACCCGGTGATGCTGTTCCGGCGCACGGGCTTCGGCCGAATCGGCCGGCTCGGTGCGGCGAACACCGTCGGGGGTGACCTCGAAGGCCCAGGCCAGCACCAGCGCGATCGGGAATCCGGCCACCACCAGGAGCACGACCAGGCGTACGGTCCAGTTCGGAATGTCGAAGAAGGGCAAGACTTGCGTGGCCAGTTCGATCAACAACCAGCCGACGGCCGCGTACGCCACGGCCACGCGATACACGTGGCGGCGCTTGAGTTCGCGCAGCAGATCCAGACTGCCGACCATGAAACGCACCCACCCTGTGTCGAGCCCTCCTCCGGAGCCCGGCGGTCATGTGAACGGATTCACATGTATCACCTACTTTGGTCGAGTTGCGGGCTTCACGCAAGCCATACGAAACAGTGTACGTCGCTGAAGGCATTGCTCATGCCCACAGGGGCCGGAACCTGGTGACGGGCCGAACTCGGGCCCGCCTAGCACGCTTACGGACCGCACCAGCGCCGGGCATTCCAGGCACCGCTTCGCAATCGGCTTGTATGGGGCATCGAGTTCCGTGCCGACCGGCACGACGGCGATAGAGGGCTGAGGTCTCGCACGGGCCTGCGCCGGCCCAATGCAGGCAAATGAGACTGCACATTGTGTGCGACCATCGACGCTAGGTTGTATATAAGCATCGATGTTGCGAACAATGCCCTGGCCCGGCCTTCGCAGGCCGAATCCGATAACACCTGAAGCAGGTCGGCCATGGTCATCTCGGATCCGACAATCACGAACATCCAACCGCCGCAGGGGCGTTGATAAAGTGCATGATCCAGGCATGCCCGGGACATGACCATGGATCTTGGAACCGACAGGACCGACCTTTCAGGAAGATGCCAATGATCGGACCATGCAAGTCAGCACCCCAGCGAGTGTCGCGACGGTGACGCCGACGACTTCCGCACCCGGGCAAGTTCCGCTGGTGATTGGCGTGACCAGCCACCGCAACCTCGATCCCTATGAGGTCGTGCGTTTGCACCATGCGGTGCGCAATGTCTTGACCAGGCTGATGCAGCAGTTTCCGAAGCTTCCGCTTACGGTGTTGTCCGCGCTTGCCGAAGGCGGTGACCGCCTGGTGGCCGATGAAGCACTGGCATGTGGCGCCAAACTGGTTGCGGTGTTGCCGCTGCCACCGGAGTTGTATGTCGAGGATTTTTCCGATGCCCGAAGTCGGCTCCAGTTTGCCGACTTGTGCCAGCGCGCCAGCGTTTTGCAGTTGCCGTTGTTGCCGCGCAATACGCGGGCCAACATCAGCGTGGCCGGAACCCAGCGCGATGCTCAGTACGCCGAGGCCGGGATATTCATCGCCAGCCATTGCCATATCCTGCTTGCGTTGTGGGATGGCAGACCCTCGAATCTGTACGGAGGCACCGCGCAGATTGTGCATTACCACCTGCACGGCGTGCTGCCCGGCTTGGTCGAACGACGCCGAAGCCGACGGCCGTTGTTCGACCAGGGGGATGAAAGCCTGGTCTGTCACATTGCCTGTTCACGCCGACTCGAAGATGGCACTTCCGAGGCACCGCTACCGCCCTTGCAACCCCTTCAGGCTCGTTGGCTGAGCCCCTCGGACAACCGTCCGCTCGAGACGGGCCTCAAGGACGGATTCGTGCGGATCTTCCAGCGCATGGTCCAGTTCAATAACGATGCCAGGGATTACGGACACGAGATCGCGCAACACGCCCCCCATGAATCTGGGACAAATCCGGAAAACCGGGAGCATGCTCTGCTGGCGGAACTTTTCAACACCAGCGACTGGCTGGCCATCCATTTCCAGAAGCGGGTCCAGGTCGGCATGCGCAGCATCCATATCCTGGCGGCGCTGATGGGCATCGCTTTTGTGGGCTATTCGGACCTGCCCGGGGACATGATCGATCAAACACCCATGCTCTACCTTTTCATCGCCCTGTTCGCGGCGGGCGTGGTACTCGACCGAATTGCCCGACGGCGCGAATGGCACCGCAAGTACATCGACTACCGAGCCCTGGCCGAGGGACTGCGTGTGCAGCAGTACTGGCACCGCGCTGGGGTCGCTGCATCGGAATCGGTCGCTTTCGCGCACGACAACTTCCTGCAAAAACAGGACATCGAATTGGGATGGATCCGCAACGTGATGCGCGCTGCAGGTCTGTACAAACTCCAATTCGACGGCGCCGATACACAGGCCCTCGACAAGGTGATTGACGAATGGATCGGAACCGCTTTGGGTGGCGGGCAGCTGTACTACTACACGCAGCGCACTGACCAGCGTATCCGCGTGCACCAGGCCGCGCAGAGATTGGGCCGTATTTGCCTGTGGAGCGGTATTTTCATCGGCCTGATATTGATGGCATTCCATCGGATGATCGACAGCGATGCCACCACCAGCCTGGTGGCGATGATCGGCGTGCTGGCCATTATTGCCGCGGCACGTGAATCCTACGCCTGGCGCCGTGCTGACAAGGAGTTGATCAAGCAGTACCGTTTCATGCGCAATATCTTCACGGGTGCGCGTGCAGCGCTGGATGCCGAACCCGATCCGCAGGAACGCCGCGAGATCCTTGGTGCCCTCGGCGAAGCAGCCCTGGCCGAACATGCCGAATGGGCGCTGATGCATCGTGAAAGGCCGCTGGAACACGGCAAACTCTGAAGCCCCCTGGCTCGCCGGATCCAGTTGGCGATTGCCGAACCGGATGCGGGCAGCGACTCTAGCGCATGTTGTGCCCTTGCGTGATACAGGCAGGAAATGGTTCACCGGTGTCGGCCGGCCCGCCTTTTCGCATCCCGCACACGCTACTCGTGCGTCTTGCGATGGGCATGGATTGACATCACCACACCAAAGCCTGTCAGCAGGGTGACCGCCGAAGTGCCTCCGTAGCTGACCAGTGGCAGCGGCACGCCAACCACCGGAAGCAGACCGGTGATCATGCCGCCATTGACGATCACATAGACAAAGAAGCTCATGCCGATGGCACCGGCCAACAGACGGGAATAGGTTTCGCGCGCCTCAGCGGCGAGCCACAGGCAGCGGCCGATGATGAACAAATACAGGCACAGCAACAAGAGCACCCCGAACAGTCCGAACTCCTCGCCGAATACGGCAAACACGAAGTCGGTGGTGTGTTCGGGAAGGAAATCCAGCCGTGATTGCGTACTGTGCTGCCAGCCCTTGCCGAAGAAACCACCGGATCCGACCGCGATCTTGGACTGGATGATGTGCCAGCCCGCGCCCAGCGGATCGGATTCGGGATTGAGCATGGTCAAAACGCGCTGCCGCTGGTATTCATGCATGAAGTGCCAGGCCACCGGCGCAGCCAGGGCCGCCAACGCCACCAGCGCAAGGATGCGCCACCAGCGCATACCGGCAAGGAACAGCGCAAAAGCGCCTGCCGCCGCCACCAGCAAGGCCGTGCCCAGATCCGGTTGCTCGGCAATCAGGCTGACCGGGATGGCGATCAGAACCGCCACGCCCAGGGTGTGTTTCCAGGACGGGGGATGATGACGAGGGTGCAGATACCAGGCCACCATCATCGGCATGGTCAGCTTCAACAGCTCCGATGGCTGGAAGCGCACCACGCCAAGGTCCAGCCAGCGATAGGCACCGCGGCCCTCGCCGATGATCGCTACCACCAGCAACAAAAAAGTCGAAAAAGCGTACAGCCATGGCGTCCAGGCCTGCAGCACGCGGGGCGGAATGCGCGAGACCACCAGCAGCATCAAGCCACCGAGGACAAAACGCAGCGCTTGGCTGATGACCAGCCGCATATTCTCGTCACTTGCGCTATACAGCGTAAGCAGCCCGATACAAGCCAGTACGAACAGTGCGTAAAGCAGCGGCCAGTCCAGGCGTTTGGGTCGCCACAAACGCAATCCGAAACGGCGCATGCGCATGCCGAGCGCGCTGATCATGGCGTACCTTCCGCTGCCGAAGTTGAGGTGGATGGCGCGGGAGCCGTACCCCTGGATTTCTGTTCCGCCAGCCATGCATCCAGGATCTTGCGAGCGACAGGCGCTGCGACACTGCCGCCCCAGGCGCCATGTTCCAGCACCACGACCACGGCAATACGCGGATGCTCGGCAGGCGTGAATGCCTCGAACAATGCGCGATGCCGGCGCGCCAGCACCTTGGTGTTGGTAGTTTCCTCGTAGGCCTTGGTGGTCCGCGAATAACGTTCGGCGGTACCGGTCTTGCCCGCGATCACGTAGGGAAATCCGGCGCCCAGTCCACGGGCTGTTCCCTTGTCGCCATAGACCACCCCGATCATGCCCTGGAGAACGGCATCCCAGTCCTTGGTATCGTGCTTGATGGGCTTGCCCGGCGCAGGCATCGGTGACGGCGTGCGTTTGCCGTCTATACCGCGACGCACGGCATCAAGAAGATACGGCCGATGCGGCACACCACCATCAGCAAGAGTCGAAAGTGCCGAAGCCAGTTGCACCGGTGTAACCACCCAATAGCCTTGACCGATACCTGCAATCACGGTTTCTCCGGGAAACCAGACCTGGTTGCGGTGAATGCGTTTCCACTGTCGCGACGGCAGCACGCCCGAGGACTCGTCCGGCAGGTCAATGCCCGTTGGCTTGCCGAAACCGAATTTGGACATCCAGGCGCTGAAACGGTCTATCCCCATGTCCAGCGCCAACTTGTAGAAATAGGTGTTGACTGACTGCTCGATGGCCTGGACCAGATCCACCCGGCCGGCACCATAACGCTGGTCATCGCGATATCCGCGTGCTTGGCCTGGTATATGGAATACTCCGGTCGAGAGCACGGTGTCGGAGGGTTTGCGCAATCCAAGTTCAAGGCCACCCAGCCCGATGAAAGGCTTCACGGTGGATCCAGGGGGATACCCACCACGGATGGCGCGGTCCAGCAGCGGTTTCTCGGGGTCATGCAGCAACTGCGCATAGTCACTGCTGCTGATGCCGCCGACAAACAGGTTGGGATCGAAACTGGGCGTGCTGACCATCGCCAGCACCTGACCATTGCGTGGGTCAATCGCCACGGCTGCGCCCGCGCGACCATCAAGCGCATCGTAGGCTGCTTTCTGGATACGTACATCCAGCGTCAGGTACAGGCTTTCGCCGGGTTTGGGTGGATGCGTCTGCAATACGCGCTGCACGCGCTGGTCTGCATTGACCTCGACCACCTCGTATCCCGGCACTCCATGCAGCCTGCTCTCGTAATACCGCTCGATGCCGGTCTTGCCAATATGCGTGGTGCCGTCATAAAGGTCCGGATTCAGGTGCGCCAGTTCACTGGGATTGATACGGCCCACGTGGCCGACCACATGCGCAAACATGGCCCCCTGTGGGTAGTGCCGGCTCAGATAGGGCACCACCTCGACGCCCGGAAAACGCCAGCGATTGACGGCGAAACGATCAATCTCGTCCTCGTTCAGCCGCAACTTCAACGGCACGCTCTGGAACGCCCGGTGCTGTTTCAGACTGCGCCGGAACGCTTTCAGGTCATCATCACTGAGAGGGATGATCATCGACAACCGCTTGAGCATGGCGTCCATGTTCTTGACCCGCTCCGGGGTCACATCCAGCCGGAACGCCGGAACGTTGTCGGCCAGCAGCACGCCGTTGCGATCATAGATGAGTCCGCGCGGCGGCGGCAGGCGGCGAAGATGCACGCGGTTCTGGGTTGATCGTGCAGCGTATTCGTTATGCTGCACGACCTGCAGCCAGAAAAACCGCGTGGCAAGGACGAGCATCGCCAATACGATCAGGGCGAAGCCGGTCAAGGCACGTACCCGGAACAGGTGCGTTTCGCCACGGGCATCTTTCAGACGGGCGCGGCTCAGCGGCATGATCCGGTTCCTCCGGAACGCATGTTGCAACCACCGGCACCGAGGCCCTTCATGCCTCGTGGGCGCGCAGTCGTGCGCGCACGTCGTCGAGCAACAGGAACACAAACGGCCAAACCGCCGCGCCCACGAACGGGGCACCCCAGAATGTCAGCGGAGGTAAAGCAAAGCCGCTGAAACTGCGCAGCGCCAGTTCGATCACGCGATCGTTGAGCAGCAATGCAAGTACCGCCAGTGACTGCTGCCACATCGGAAAGAAGCGCAGCCTGGAACGGAAACGAATCACAAGGAAGGCCACCACCGCAAGCCGAAGTGCCTGGTCGCCCAGCAGAAAACCGTCGATGACGTCGGCCGCCAGGCCAATGGCAAAGGCGGTACCCAGCTTGACGTAATCGACAGACTCCAACGTCCAGTAGATCAGCACGAGTGCAGGCCAGTAGGGTTTGAAAGCGACCAGTACATCGGGCACGGGCAGAAGCATAAGCAGCAGCGAGAGCACCACGGTGCTCCAGAACACGATGGTGCGCATACGCTGGCGGTTCATGGACGGGGCTCCGCTCCGGCCCGGGCACCGCCTGGCTTCAGGGAAACCGGCGGACCAACCTTGCGGACCGGCGACGGCGGACCGGCCGGTGGTGCCAGGTCACGCAACAGCAGCACCTCGCCACTGCGATCCAGGTCTGCTGCCGGTCGTGCCCGCGCCGTCAGGAACATGCCCGACACCTGTGGCTCGACATGCGTCACGGTGCCCACCGGGAAACCGGGTGGGAAACGCCCCCCCAGACCGGAACTGATCAGTCTGTCACCGACACGGACATCGGCCGAGACGGGGATCGTCGGCAAACGAAGTCGTCCCGGCTGGTGCGACCCGTAGGCCATGGTCCGCATGCCGGTACGCGCATCGGTGACTGGAATCGCATGCGTGGGATCGGTCACCAGCATCACCATGCAGGTACTGGGCAGCACCTCGATCACCTGGCCCATGATGCCATGGGCATCAATCACGACCTGTCCCACCTTGACGCCCTGCCGGGCACCCACATCCAGGGTCAGTCGATTGCGAAATGCGCCCAGATCGATGTCGATCACGCGGGCCAGCTGCACTTTCATGCCCAGCTTGCGGCGTGTATCGAGTAGCTTTTTCAGGCGCTTGTTCTGGCGAGAAACGGCCGCCATGTGGTTGAGCCGGGCATTGGCCAGCAGCAGGTCCACGCGCAACTGGCGATTATCCTCGGTGAGCTGCTTGCGGTTGGCGAAGGCAACGCGGGCAACCCGCATCCCTTCGGCGGGAAGACCCGCAAGGCGATAGATCGGTTCCACCACGACGGCGGCGCTGTAGCGCACCTTTGCCAGCCAATGCCCCCGATGATCGAGGACCATCAGCACCGAGGCCAGGGCGAGGTAGACGATCAACCGCAACGTGCCCGCCATGTTGGCGGAAAACAACGATCCCCCGTCACGTGTCAACGTCATGCCTTTCCTGCTGGCGCGAAATGCTCATGCTGACGCATCCGCCGCTTGCCTTCCATTACTCGCCGGCGAAAAAATCGCTGCCGTGCTGATCAATCATCTCCAGCGCCTTGCCTCCACCCCGGACGACACAGGTCAGTGGATCATCGGCGACCTGCACGTACAGACCGGTCTCCTCGGTGATCAGACGATCCAGATCTCGCAGCAGGGCACCACCACCAGTCAATACGATGCCGCGTTCAGCAACGTCCGAGCACAGCTCTGGCGGGGTCTGCTCAAGCGCGGCCTTGACGGCCGCGACGATGCCTGAGATCGGCTCGTGCAGGGCTTCCAGCACCTCGTTGGAATTGATCATGAACATGCGCGGCACGCCCTCGGCCAGGTTCCGCCCGGAGATCTCGATCTCCTTGACATCGGTCTGCTGATAAGCGCAGCCAATTTCCAGCTTGATGCGTTCGGCAGTCGATTCACCGATCAGCGTGCCATGGCTGCGACGCACATAATTGATGATGGCCTCGTCAAAGCGATCGCCACCAATGCGTACCGACTGCGAATAGACCACGCCATTGAGTGACATCACAGCGACTTCGGAGGTACCGCCGCCGATGTCCAGAACCATGGAGCCGCGTGCCTCATGAACTGGAATGCCGGCACCGATGGCCGCGGCCATGGGCTCCTCGATGAGGAATACGTCACGCGCACCCGCCCCTTCAGCCGACTCCTTGATGGCACGGCGTTCGACCTGGGTCGAGCCACAGGGCACACACACCAGGACACGCGGGCTGGGACGCAGCATGCGCGATTTGTGGACCTGCTTGATGAAGTGCTGCAGCATCGCCTCGGTCATGGTGAAGTCGGCGATCACGCCGTCCTTCATCGGGCGGATCGTGGTGATCGAGCCCGGCGTGCGGCCCAGCATGCGCTTGGCCGCGCTGCCAACCGCCTCGACCCGGCGCGGGACACCGGACCCACGCTCGTGGCGGATGGCGACAACGGACGGCTCGTTGAGCACGATACCTTGGCCACGCACGTAGATGAGCGTGTTTGCCGTGCCCAGATCAATCGCGATGTCGTTGGAGAAGAACCCGCTAAACCATTTGAACATTGATCCGTGCGCCGCCTTGCGTATATGGGTAAATGAGCCAGTCAGTCTAGTCAGGGGCGAGGTGGTGCGCAAGCGTTAAAACGTTAACAAAGTCTTTGTTTCGCTTGGAGATGCGTCATATTCACGAGGTGCCGCTTGAAGCCTCGATGGCAACTTTGCACCACTGCGAGCCCGTAAAGTTCGCTGAACGCGCCCGCAAGCGATAAAATGGCCGGGTTTTGCGCGGATCTGGCCATATGGTTCATACCGCCACACCACTTGCACGGGAATCGACCATGTCTGCCCTTATCTGCGGCTCGCTGGCCTACGACACCATCATGGTGTTCGAGGATCGCTTCAAGAACCACATCCTGCCCGACCGGGTGCACATGCTGAATGTGGCGTTCCTGGTTCCCGACATGCGTCGCGAGTTCGGTGGTTGCGCCGGTAACATCGCCTACAACCTGAAGCTACTGGGGGAAGACCCCAAGCCGATGGCCACCGTGGGCCGGGATTTCGGCCCGTACCGTGAACATTTCACCCGCTGCGGCGTGGACATGAAACAGGTCAAGGAGTTGCCCGAGTTGTTCACGGCGCAGGCCTTCATCACCACCGACCTGGATGACAACCAGATCACCGCGTTCCATCCTGGCGCGATGATGCGTTCGAACGAGAACCACGTCAGCGCCGTGGAGGGCGTGCGTTTTGGAATCGTCGCGCCCGACTCGCACGACGCCATGGTGCAGCACGCACGGGAATTCAACGAGCAGGAAATTCCCTTCATTTTCGATCCGGGCCAGGCGATGCCGCTGTTCGATGGCGATGAATTCCGCAGCCTGATCGAGCAAGCAACCTACGTCACCGTGAACGACTACGAGTCCCAAGTCCTGCAGGAACGCACAGGCTGGAGCCCTTCCGAGATAGCCGCACGGGTGGAGGGCTACATCGTGACGCGTGGCGCCAACGGCTCGCGCATCCTCACGGGCAAGGACAAGCATGACGTGCCTGCGGCTCGAGTCGACGCGGTCACCGACCCCACCGGCTGCGGCGATGCCTATCGCGCCGGCCTGATTTACGGCCTGATGCACGACATGGACTGGCCCACTGTAGGTCGTGTCGCCTCACTGATGGGCGCGATCAAGGTCGAGCATCCGGGCACCCAGAACCAGCACTTCGACCGCGGCTATTTCGCCGATCGCTTCAAGCAGCAGTTCGGCTACGCATTGGATTGACCACCGCCGCGTCCACTGGTCCTGGCTCGCCTCTTGCTGCTCTCGGGTGATGCACGGGCGCTGTCCGGTCCGGCATTCCAGGTGCAAATGGCCAGTGGTGAAACCCCTGCCAAGAAGTCACGACAGGATCACGCCCGAGTTCGCCTGCACGGCTACAAAAGGGGATACGCCCTGATTCACGAAGCCTGTCTCGAAGAACTTCGAATTACGCTCATCGGAAGTACCGCTTGCAAGACAAGCCGATCCCCTGCCTTGCAGGATCGGGCCAGAAACGCTCGCATATGCCTGGTTTGCTGTTCTTGCCGTGCAGGTTGTTCTGACGCCAACAGGCCGATGCGGAGCACGCGCATGCAGACGGATCCGGACTGATTTCAATCCTCGATGCGATATGTCGTGGTCGCCTGCACCGCGCGTTTCCATCCCGCATAAAGCCCTGCCCGACGCTCTTTGGGCATGTCCGGCTCAAAACACCGGTCCAGGGTCCATAGCCGCGAAATCTCCTCCAGATCCCGCCATACCCCGGCGGCCAGTCCCGCCAGGAGTGCCGCCCCCATCGCCGTGGTCTCGCCGACCTTCGGCCGGATCAACTGCACGTCGAGAATGTCGGCCTGGAACTGGGCCAGGAAGTCGTTGGCGATGGCGCCGCCATCCGCACGTAATTCCTTCAGCTCGATGCCTGAATCGCTTTGCATGGCATCAAGCACGTCCCGGGTCTGGTAGGCCATGGATTCCAGCGCGGCACGGATGAAATGTTCCTTGCTCGTGCCCCGCGAAAGTCCGAATACCGCGCCGCGCACGTCGCTGTCCCAGTAGGGTGCGCCCAGGCCGGTGAATGCCGGCACCAGATATACCCCATCGGTATCGTCCACGCGCTCGGCATAGCCCTGTGTATCCTCCGCGTGCCGGATCATGCGCATGCCATCGCGCAACCACTGCACCACCGATCCGGCCACGAAAATGCTGCCCTCCAGCGCATACTCCACCGTATCATCGAGCTTCCAGGCCGGGGTGGTCAGCAGCCCATGACTGGACATGACCGCCTTCTCGCCGGTATGCATCAGCACGAAACAACCTGTGCCGTAGGTGTTCTTGGCCATGCCCGGCTTCAGGCATGCCTGACCGAACAAGGCCGCGGACTGGTCTCCTGCCATGCCGCAGATCGGTACGTCCTGGCCAAAGAAGTATTTTTTGTGGATGCGCCCATAGATTTCGCTGCACGAGCGCACTTCAGGCAACATGCATGCCGGGATATCGAACAGGTCCATCAGGTCCTGGTCCCAGCATTGCCGGTGAATGTCATACAAAAGGGTCCGCGAGGCATTGGTGATGTCGGTGACGTGCACCTCCCCTTCCGTGAGGTTCCACAGCAGCCAGGTTTCGATGGTTCCAAACAGCAGTTCGCCGTTGTGGGCGCGATCACGAACGCCTTCGACGTTCTCGAAAAGCCACTTCACCTTGGTCGCTGAAAAATAGGCGTCCAGCAGAAGACCCGTGCGTTCACGAATGAGCGTTTCGGTCTCCTCACTGCGCATTCGACGGCAAAGCTCTGCAGAGTGCCGGGATTGCCAGACCAGCGCATTGTGTACAGGCTCCCCGGTCTTTCGATCCCACACCACGGTGGTCTCGCGCTGGTTGGTGATGCCGATACCGGCCACGGTGGATGCCTCGATATCGGCGTTGTGGATCGCCTCGGTCAACGTGACCATGACGCTGGTCAGGATGTCCCTGGGCCGGTGTTCAACCCATCCGTGGCGCGGGAAAATCTGTTCGAACTCCCGCTGCGCGCTGCCCACGACCTCGCCATTGGAATTGAACACCATCGTGCGCGAACTGGTCGTACCCTGGTCGATTGCAACAATGTGCTGGGGATCGCTCATGCTGAAACCTCGTGCGCATCACGGCTGCTGGCTGTCTGATCTGGTGGACCATCTCCGGCGAGGTAGTCCTTCAGCTTGTCCTTGGCTTTTGCATCCAGGTGCAGACCCATTTTTGTCCGCCGCCACAGGATATCCTCGCTGCTACGTGCCCACTCATGCCGGATCAGGTAGTCGACTTCAGCCTGGTAGACATCGTTGCCGAAATGGATCCCAAGTCCCTCGATGTTCTCGATACCCTCGAGCAGAACGTCGACCCGCGTTCCGTAATGACGCAACCAGCGGTGGGCCAGCGATACCGGCAACCAGGGCCAACGCTTCGACCATGAAGCCAGCAGACGCTCGGCATCGGCAAAATCGCCACCTGGAAGCACGGCGCCATCCTCTGTCCACGACGGCAGATCCATGGACAATGCCTCGGACAGGAGATCCACGGATTGTTCTGCCAAGCGCCGATAGGTGGTGATCTTTCCACCCAGTACATTCAGGATCGGCGCACCTGCGCTATGATCCAGCGCTAGACGGTAATCGCGACTGGCCGATGTCGCGTCATCGTCTGCGGAGGCCTGCAACGGGCGCACACCGCTGTAACTCCAGACCACATCCTGGGCAGCCAACTGGCGCTTGAAATAACGATTCACCGCCTTGCACAGATACTCGATCTCGCTCTGTTCGATTTCCACATTGGCCGGGTCGCCGTCATATTCAACATCGGTGGTACCGATCAGCGTGAAGCGGGTCTCGTACGGAATCGCGAAAACGATCCGTTGATCCGGCTGCTGAAAGATGTAGGCATGGTCGTGTTCGAACATACGCGGGACAACGATATGACTACCCTTCACCAATCGCACTTTTGCATGCGTCTTGCGCTTGAGCGCCTGCCCCAGGAAACGTCCCGCCCATGGACCGGTAGCATTGACCAGTGACCGGGCGCGTACCGTGCGCGTGCTTCCGTCCGCATCGACCAAGCGGGCCACCCATGCACCGTTATCGGCCTGCGCGGATTCACATCGCGTGTGCACATACACATGAGCACCACGCTGTGCCGCGTCCATCGCGTTGAGAACCACCAGTCGAGCGTCCTGCACCCAGCCATCGGAATACACGAAGCCGCGCTTGTACGACGACTTCAGAGGCTCTCCGCTGACATGACTGGACAATTTCACTGCACGCGAGTCGGCAAGCGTGCGGTGACTGGGACCCAGATGATCGTAGAGAAGCAGTCCCAGCCGGATCATCCAGACTGGACGCAAATGGGATTCGTGGGGCAATACGAACAGCAACGGCCAGGTGATATGCGGCGCCAGGCGAAGAATCACCTCACGTTCGGCCAGCGCCTTGGCGACCAGTCGAAATTCGTACTGCTCCAGATAGCGCAATCCGCCATGAATCAACTTGGTGCTGGAGCTGGAGGTATGCGCGGCCAGATCATCCTGTTCGCAAAGGACGACCGTAAGGCCCCGTCCAACCGCATCTCTTGCGATACCTGCACCATTCACGCCGCCGCCAACCACAAGAACATCCACCTCGTGATCGACATCGGCCCGTTCCGATTCGCTTGCTGTCTTTGTATTCACACACTTCAAACTACCACGCAGCACATGAAAACCGGCCAACAAGCCTGTTGACGTCACTGCCAGTAT
>NZ_JAQIBU010000040.1 GCF_027858935.1 Oleiagrimonas sp.
CCGTTCGCCGCGCGTGTCGATGGCGTGGACCATCGCAGTGGCCGCGAAGGCTTTTTCCGCACCGCCACCAAACCGTTGCTCAAGCTGGACACCTGCCAGGGCCATGCCCTGCGGCTGACTGCGGACCATCGCGTGCGCAAGGTCGTGCGCAAGACCCGCTGGTCGCTGGATACGGACTGGTGCATCGCTGCCGATCTCAAGCCGGGCGACGAGGTGCTGCTCAACAACCATCGCCGCCAGGCCGAATGGGCCGGGCGCTACACCTTCGAGCAAGGCTTTCTGCTCGGCCTGCTGGTTGGCGACGGCACCCTGAAGAACGACAAGGCCGTGCTTTCCGTATGGACGCAGGCCATGGCGGCCAATGGCGGCCTCGCAGCTTCGCGCGGCGCCATGGCGCTGATGGACGCGGCCGAGACCGCCGCCCGCACGCTGCCTCATCGCAGCGATTTCGAGGGCTTTCACGCCGTCGAGGGGCGCAATGAGTTCCGCATGGCGCCGGCCGCGCTCAAGCATCTGGCACACGAGGTCGGCATGACGCCGGGCGACAAGGCCATCACGCCGGCCATGGAGCGTGCTTCGAGCGCGTTCCAGCGCGGTTTTCTGCGCGGCCTGTTCGACAGCGACGGCTCCGTGCAGGGTAGCCAGCTCAAGGGTGTCAGCCTGCGCCTTGCGCAGTCAGACGATACACGGCTGGAAACCGCCCAGCGCATGCTGCTGCGCCTTGGCATCGCCTCGACGATCTACCGCAATCGCCGCGCCGCCGGCACTGCACACCTGCCCGATGGTCGCGGCGGTCATGCCGATTACGCCACGCAGGCCCAGCACGAGCTGGTCATCTCCGGCGACAACGTGGCCCAATTCGATCGCCTCATCGGTTTCGCCGACAGCGACAAGCAGGCTCGCCTCAAGCACCTGTTGTCGTCCTGCAAGCGCTCGCTCAATCGCGAGCGCTTCGTGGCTACGGTCAGCGCCGTGGTCGAGGACGGCATGGAGGATGTCTACGACGTCCAGGTGCCGGGCATCAATACGTTCGACGGCAACGGCCTGCATGCACACAACTGCGGCGAGCAGCCGCTGCCGCCGTACGGCTCGTGCCTGCTGGGCTCGGTCAACCTGACCATGTTCGTGCGCGATGCGTTCGGTCCCAAGGCGCGCTTCGACTGGGACGAGTACCGCCAGGTGGTCCAGGTGTTCACCCGCATGCTCGACAACGTGGTCGAGATCAACGGCCTGCCATTGGCCCAGCAGCGCGACGAGATCATGTCCAAGCGCCGCCACGGCATGGGCTTCCTGGGGCTGGGTTCCACCCTGACCATGCTCAGGCAGCGCTACGGCTCCGAAGAGGCGGCCGAATTCACCGAGCGGGTGGCGCGCGAGATGGCGCTGGCCGGCTGGGAAGTGGCGCTGGAGCTGGCCGAGGAAAAGGGCCCCGCGCCGGTGCTCAGTGCCGACTACGAGGTCACCGCCGAGATGCTGCGCAAGCGCCCGGAGATGACCCGGGACGGCTACAAGGTCGGCGACACCATCCGCGGCAGCGTGCTGCACGCCAGGTACAGCCGCTACATGCAGCGCGTGGCCGAGGCCGATCCGGCACTGGTCGACAAGCTCGCCGCCATTGGCGCGCGCTTCACCCACCACACCTCCATCGCGCCCACCGGCACCATCAGCCTGAGCCTGGCCAACAACGCAAGCAACGGCATCGAGCCCAGTTTTGCGCATCACTACTCGCGCAACGTCATCCGCGAAGGGCGCAAGAGCAAGGAAAAGGTCGAGGTGTTCAGCTTCGAGCTGCTGGCCTACCGCGCCCTGATCAACGCCGACGCCATGCCCTACAGTGACGAGGCCAAGGCCAAGCTGCCGGACTACTTCGTGGCCGCCGACGACATCAGCCCGACCGAACATGTGGACATGCAGGCTGCGGCGCAGAAGTGGGTGGACTCGTCCATCTCCAAGACCGCCAACGTGCCCACCGAGTATCCGTACGAGGACTTCAAGGACATCTACGTGTACGCGCACGAGAAGGGCCTGAAGGGCTGCACCACGTTCCGCTTCAACCCGGCCGCCTTCCAGGGCGTGCTGGTCAAGGA
>NZ_JAQIBU010000083.1 GCF_027858935.1 Oleiagrimonas sp.
CCGCTGAAGCTGACTTGTCAGCGCACGCTGGAGCCTTTCGTGCTCCCGGTCGAGGTGCATTCGCGACTGGGCATGATCACCAATGAGCACGAGGAGTCGGCGCTGGCGCCGGGACTCGAACCTCTGCTGGTGCTTGAAGACGGACGGTTGTCGCCGGCTGCAGTGATCGAGGATGAACTGGTGTTGGCGGTACCCCTGGTGCCGGTTTCACCGCAAAGTGAATGGCCCGAGCAGGGGCATGGAGTGGGTCCGGACATGGACCCGGCCGAAGACACCAAAGAGAACCCGTTCGCGGTATTGCGCGAACTGAAGAAACACTGATTTTTCCGGAGACACACCATGGCAGTCCAGAAAAGCCGCAGAACCCCATCCACCCGCGGCATGCGCCGTGCGCACGATGCCCTCAAGCCCGTGCAGCTGGCCACCGACCCGACCAGTGGTGAGGTCCATCGCCGCCACCACGTGACCAAGGACGGTTTCTACCGTGGTCGCAAGGTCATTGATCGTGCCGAACAGGTCGTCGACGAGGATTGATCCCCGTCGCGAAATCGAAATCGATTGCAAAGCGGCGCGGCAACGCGCCGTTTTGCGTTCCAGGACATGCCGCGCACCGCCCGGAATTGCGTTAAAGTGCGTGGTCTGTATCCGGGGCGAACGTCCGCACCGGCGCTGGCATGGGAGATAAGGCCCTGACTTACGCACGCATCATTGCAACCGGCAGCGCGCTACCCGAGCGCGTAGTCACCAATGCCGACCTCGAAAAAATAGTCGACACCAGTGACGAGTGGATCCGCAGCCGCACCGGTATCCGTGAGCGCCGCATTGCCGCGGACGGCGAGACCACCGGCGACCTCGGTTACCGCGCCGCGATTGCGGCCCTCGAGGCCGCCGACGTGAAGGCCTCGGAGATCGACCTGATCATTCTAGGCACCACCACGCCGGACATCATTTTTCCTTCCACCGCCTGCTTGATCCAGCATCGACTGGGTGCCAACGGTTGTGCGGCCTTCGATATCAACGCAGCCTGCTCGGGATTTGTCTACGCGCTGGGCGTGGCGGACAAGTTCATTCGCAGCGGACAATCGAAGAAAGTACTGGTGATCGGCGCCGAAACGCTGACCCGCATGGTCGACTGGAACGAACGCGAGACCTGCGTGCTGTTCGGCGATGGCGCGGGTGCGGTGGTGCTGGAGGCTTCCGAGGAGCCGGGCATCCTGGCCACCTGCCTGCACGCCGACGGCGGTTTCAAGGAGCTGCTGTACAACCCGGTGGGCGTATCGGCCGGATTCACCGACGAGCCCAATCACGGTGTGCGGATCCACATGAGCGGGCGCGAGGTGTTCAAGGTCGCGGTCAAGACCCTCGATTCGCTGGTCGGCGAGACGCTTGCCGCGGCAGGCATGGAGGAGTCCGAGGTCGACTGGCTGATTCCACACCAGGCCAACCTGCGCATTATCGAGGCCACCGCCAAGCGTCTGAAGATGTCCATGGAGCGGGTGATCGTGACCGTCGACAGGCATGCCAATACCTCTTCCGGATCGGTCCCCCTGGCGCTGGACGAAGCCGTGCGCTCGGGACGCGTCAAACGCGGTCAGAACCTACTTCTGGAAGCATTCGGTGGAGGTTTTACCTGGGCTTCGGCCTTGCTTAAATATTGATGCAGGCATGTGTTGCGCGAATCCAGACGGCCGCCTTCGGGCGGCCGTTTTCGTTGCCGCAGAGCGCCCCATGCTCCATGCATGGGGCAAATTCAAACGATCGACTGCTGAACCTTTCGGCCAATGCTGGCACCATCCATGGTTTGGCACAGAATGGGGCGTTCCTGGTCATGGCAACACCTTCTACTTCCATCGCATTCATGTTCCCGGGGCAGGGCTCGCAATCGGTCGGCATGCTGGCTGATCTTGCCCAAGCCCACCCCGGGGTCCGGACCACCTTCGAGGAGGCGTCTGATGGCGCAGGCGTCGATTTGTGGGCGCTTTCGCAACAAGGGCCGGAAGCATCGCTCAACCGTACCGAGAACACGCAGCCGGCTTTGCTCGCCTCTGGCGTCGCGGTGTGGCGCGTGTGGGCCACAATGGGGGGCGCGCAACCCTCGAAACTGGCGGGCCATAGCCTGGGCGAGTACACCGCGCTGGTTGCCGCAGGGGTTCTTTCCCTGCATGACGCGGCGGGTCTGGTGACCGAGCGTGGACGGTTGATGCAGGCGGCCGTGCCGCTGGGCACGGGTGGCATGGCTGCTGTCATTGGTGGTGACGAGGAGCGGATCGCACAGATCTGCGCCGAGGAGGCCGAGGATCAGGTCGTGGCGCCAGCCAACTACAATTCGCCCGGACAGGTGGTAATTGCCGGCAACGTGGAAGCGGTCGATCGCGTTCTGGCGCGGCTGGCCGAAGCGGGGGTCAAGAAGGCCGTCAAGCTGGCCATGTCGGTACCCTCCCATTGCGAACTGATGCGCGATGCGGCCGATCAACTGGCCCAGCGTATGGACGGCATGGTGTGGTCCTCGCCCGAGCTTCCCGTGGTGCAGAATGTCGATGCACGGGTGCACCAGGACGTGGCATCGATTCGCGAGGCCTTGCGCAAGCAGTTGTTCATGCCGGTGCGCTGGTCCGGTTGCGTGCAGGCGCTGGCTGCCGAAGGCATTACCGATCTGGCCGAATGTGGCCCGGGCAAGGTCCTGACCGGCCTTGTACGGCGCATTGACCGCGGCCTTTCCGGGCATGCGTTGGGCACGCCTGATGCGATCGAAGCCGCCCGGGCCGCATGGGCTTGAGCCCCGGGTTTGTCCGAATCATTGAAGCAACGAGGAATACCCACCATGAGCAGTTCCCTTGAAGGCGAAGTCGTCCTTGTCACCGGCGCCACGCGCGGTATCGGCGCAGCCATTGCAGCGCTACTTGCCGAGCAGGGCGCAACGGTCATCGGTACCGCCACCAGCGAAAAAGGTGTGGCGACCATCAACGCGAGCTTGCAACCCAAAGGAGGTGCCGGAAGGCTGCTGGATGTCACCGACCCTGAGGGCATCGATGCCCTGGTGGTGGAAATCGGCAAGACCTTTGGTCCGCTCACGATCCTGGTCAACAACGCGGGCATCACCCGCGATCAGTTGCTGATGCGCCTGCGCGAAGAGGACTGGCAGGCGGTCCTGGATACCAACCTGAGCTCGGTCTACCGCACCTCCAAGGCGGTCATGCGCGGCATGATGAAGGCGCGCAAGGGCCGCATCATCAATATTGCCTCGGTGGTCGGCGTCACCGGCAACCCGGGCCAGACAAATTATGCGGCGGCCAAGGCCGGCATCATCGCCTTTTCCAAATCACTGGCACGCGAAGTCGGGTCTCGCGGCATTACGGTCAATGTGGTGGCGCCGGGCTTTATCGATACCGACATGACCCGGGCCCTGGGCGAGGATCAGCGCAAGACACTGGAAACCCAGATTGCTCTGGGGCGTCTGGGTGCCCCCGTGCATATCGCGCAGGCGGTGGCATTCCTGGCCTCGGATGCAGCGGCCTACATCACGGGCGAGACGCTGCACGTCAACGGCGGCATGTACATGGCTTAACCTGCGCGGGTTCGTGGTTTCAAGCAAAGGCCGCGGGCACAGCGCCCGCGGCCTTTGCTTTATTAGCGATATGGATCGGAGTCGAACAGCTGCGGGCCGTCCCCATCCTCGTGCTCGTCGCCCCTGGCGTCGAGCTTGTCGCCAAGCATGCGTCGCACGCTGACGTAGAACACCGGAATCAGCAACAACCCGAGGAAGGTCGCAAAGAGCATGCCGCCAACCACGCCGGTGCCGATGGCGTGGCGGGCGTTGGCACCGGCGCCGGTGGATACGGCAAGCGGGAACACGCCGAGGATGAAGGCCAGCGAAGTCATCAGGATCGGCCGCAGGCGCAGACGCGCAGCCTCGATGACCGCCTTGCGAAGCGACAGCCCCCGGGCTTGATGCTCGACAGCGAACTCCACGATCAGGATGGCATTCTTTGCGGCCAGCCCGATGATGGTGATCAGGCCGATCTTGAAGAACACGTCGTTCTCCAGGCCGCGCCCCAGCGCAAACAGCACTGCACCGAGCACGCCCAGCGGGACCACCAGCAGCACGGCGACCGGAATGGACCAGCTCTCGTAGAGCGCGGCCAGGGCCAGGAAGACCACCACCAGCGACAAGCCAAACAGCAGCGGTGCCTGGTTGCCGGAGACGACTTCCTGGTACGACTGCCCGGTCCAGTCCAGCCCGAAGCCCTTGGGCAGGTCCGTATTGACGATTTTCTGCATCTCGTTCATGGCCTGACCGGAACTGTATCCGGGCGCCGGGTTGCCGACGATGTTCACGGCGGGATAGCCGTTGTAGCGCTGCAATGCAGGCGGCGCGACGCTCCAGGATGTCTTGATGACACTGGAGATGGGAATCATTTTTCCGGCCCCGTCCGTACCCGCGCTGCTGGACGCCGACGCCGGGGAATAGATCTGCGACAGTGCATCGGGGTTCATGCGGTAGCGGGCCTGTGCCTGCATGATGACCCGCTTGATGCGTCCCTCGTTGACAAAGTCGTTGACATACACCGGGGCCAGCATCAGCTGTATGGCGTTGTAGACATCGCTCACCGACAGGCCCATCGAAAGGGCCTCGGTCCGGTTCACCGAGAGTTTCAGTTGCGGTGCCGGTTCCAGGCCATTGGGGCGTACGCCCTGCAGCATCTTGTCCTTGGATGCCTTGCCCAGCAGAATGTTGCGGGCCTTGGTCAGGGCCGCGTTGCTCTGCCCTTCGCGGGCCTCGAGGTACATCTCGAAGCCGCCGAAGCGGCCCAGGCCGCGCACGGTGGGCAGGTTGACCACGAAAACGCGCGCATCCTTGATCGCCATGGCGAGCTGGCCATTGGTCTTCTGGATGTACTGCTGTGCGGTCTCGTCGCGCTTGGACCAGTTCTTGAGCTTGATGAAGGCCATGCCGACGTTTTCACCCTGACCGACGAAACTGAAACCCGAGATCAGGAACACATGCCCGAAGGCCGGGCTCTTCTTCAGCACGGCACCGACCTGTTTCATCACCGTGTTGGTACGCTGGATGCTGGCCCCTGGCGGCAGTTGCACGATCGCCAACGCGTAGCCCTGGTCCTCGTCGGGCATGAACCCTCCGGGCAGGCGCGTGAGCGCGAAACCGCACAGCAGGCTGATCAGCACGAACACGATCATCCATCGCGGAGCGTGCCGCACCGCCGATCCGATCTGGCGCGTGTACGTGCGCGTCATCCAGCCGAACAGGTTGTTGAACTTGCGAAAGAATGCGTTTGGGGGTTTGTCCCCGGTCGGCTTCAGGAACGAGGCGCACAGCGCGGGCGTGAAGCTGGTGGCCAGGAACGCGGAAAAGCCCATCGACAACGCGATGGTCAGCGCGAACTGCTTGTAGATCGCGCCCACCGATCCCGGCTGCAGCGCCGTGGGGATGAACACGGCCGCCAGCACCACGGTGATGGCCACGATGGCGCCGGTGATCTGGCCCATGGCCTTGCGCGTGGCCTCCTTGGGCGGCAGTTGTTCCTCGCTCATGAGGCGTTCGACGTTCTCGATCACCACGATGGCGTCGTCAACCACGATGCCGATCGCCAGGACCATGCCGAACAGGGTCAGCTGGTTGATGGTGAACCCCAGGATCAGCATGCCCATGAACGTGCCGAGCAGTGCGACCGGAATCACCAGCGTCGGGATCAGGGTGGCGCGGAGGTTCTGCAGGAACAGCAGCATCACCAGGAACACCAGTACCACCGCCTCGATCAGTGTTTGTACCACCTCGTTGATGGAGATGTGCACGAACGTGGTGCTGTCGAATGGCGAGAACCAGGTCACGCCACGCGGCAGCGACTTGGACAGCTGGTTCATGGTGTCGTCGACTTCCTGGACCACGGTCAGCGCGTTGGCGCCGGGCGCCAGCTGCACGGCAATGCCGGCGGCCGGGTCACCGTCGAAGGTCGAGTTCCTGCCGTAGCTTTCCGGTCCCAGTTCGACCTTGGCCACATCCTTGAGTCGCACGCTGGTCCCGTCGCTGTTGCTGCGCAGGATGATGTTGCGGAACTGCTCCGGCGTGGTGAAGCGGCTGGCGCCCGTGACCGTGGCCGTGTAGCCCTGGCCCTTCACGGCCGGGTCGGCACCGATGCTGCCGGTCGCGAACTGTACATTCTGTCCGCGCACTGCAGCGAGGACCTGCGTGGCGGACAATCCGTAGCCGGCCATCTTGGTGGGATTGAGCCAGATACGCATGGCGTATTCGGAGCCGAACAAGCGCGTGTTGCCGACGCCGGGAAGGCGTGAGATCTGGTCCTGGACGCGTGAGGCAAGCAGATCGTTGAGGTCGGCCAGGGTAGTGTCCGGGCTGGTGCTGCGCAGGGCCACGACGGTCAGGAAGTCCGGGTTGGACTTGGCCACGACCACGCCCTGCTGCACCACTTCGGAGGGCAGGCGAGGTTGCGCCAGCGAAACCTTGTTCTGCACCTGGACCTGGGCGATGTCCGGATCGGTGCCGCTCTTGAAGGTCAGCGTAATGCTGGAGTTGCCGCTGGAACTGGTCGACGAGCTGAAATACAGGAGGTTGTCGATGCCGATCAGCTGCTGCTCGATGACCTGGGTCACCGTCTTCTCGGCCGTGGCGGCGCTGGCGCCGGGGTAGTTGGCCGAAACGGTCACCTGGGGTGGGGCGATGTTGGGATAGGATTCCACGCCCAGGTTGGCAATCGAGATGATGCCGCCGATCGAAATCAGGATCGCGACTACCCAGGCAAAGATGGGTCGGTCGATGAAGAAACTAGGCATGACCGGTCCTCAGTGCTTCTTTTTCGCGGCGGATGCTGCCGGAGCTGTTGTTGCGGCGACCGGTCGTGGGGTTTGCCCTCCGGATCCAGAAGCGATCTTTACGGCAGCGCCGTCGTGGACATTGGCCAATCCGCCAACAATCACCTTGTCGCCGTCCTTGATCCCGGAGGTGACGATCCAGTCATGATTCTGGTTGCCCGCCGTCATGACCGATATCTGGTGCGCCTTGCCGTCGGCACCGGCGACCATCACGTATGCGCTTTTCTGATTGCGCTGGACGGCCGACTCGGGGATCAGGAAGGCGTGGTCGATATGACCCATGGTCAGCACGACGGGCACGTACATGCCCGGCAGCAGCACATGGTCGGGGTTTGCAATCGTGGCACGCAGTTGCACGCTGCCCGTATTGGGGTCGACGCTGGTGCCGGAAAAATCGACGGTGCCGACCTTGTCGTA
>NZ_JAQIBU010000103.1 GCF_027858935.1 Oleiagrimonas sp.
CCCGGCGTTGCTGGAGCGTTGCTTTTACCCGCGTGCAATTAAAGATGGCCTCGCGGTCCTCGGGAGGCATCCTCGGGAACGAGAGGGCGGAGAGGCTTGCCTTTCGTGCCTGGAATCAGTCGCCGGATGCCCACGTCCAGATGGCCGGCTTCAACCGCCTTCACGCCCTTCACGGAGCGCGCGGCCCTGATGGCAAGTTCTTTCTCGGCTTGTGAATGCACCGTGCCGGTCAGCATCACCACGCCGGCCTTGGTATCCACAGAGACATCGGTCATGCTGACGCCCTTGGTGGTGGCGAACTCGGACTTCACCTTGGTGGTGATCCAGGTATCGCTGACCTTCTGGCCCATGCTGGTGCCATCCTTGGTGTCGGCCGCCTGATCCTCGCCACGGACGACCTTCAGCGTATCGGCCTGTACCGCTTTGACGCCCTCCACATGGCGCGCCGTGCGAATGGCCAAGGTCTTTCCCGCCTGCGACGCGACCGTGCCGTTGAGCATGACCACGCCGTCTCTGGTGTCGACCGAAATGTCCGTGAAGCTGACACCCTTGGTGGTGGCGAATTCGGACTTCACCTTGGTGGTGATCCAGGTATCGCTGATCTTCTGGCCCATCGATGGATCCGCCTGCGTGCTCATCCCGACGCGAACGAGCGGGGTGGCGGCTGTATGGGCCAGGACCGGACCTGCGCTCATGCCGAGAGCGGCAACGAGGCCGGTGACGATCCGTGTTTTGTGCAGTGTCCGAGTCTTCATGTGCTGTCTCCTTGATAGTGTGCAAACGGGCGTGCCTGCCCTGAACATGTACGCCGCCGGAGAGATGGCAGCGTCAGCACGACAGCAGCTAACCACCGGACGGATGAATGGCAGATACACGGCATCCGTCCCCCGGGTCTTGAGCGGACAAGCATCGGTGGCGCGGGTGATGCACAGGTGCCTGTTTTCATGCATTAAATCAGTCCTTGTGCAGTTGCCGCCCCGCAAACTGAACGAGATTTCCGCATGGTCTCAGCGGATGAGAAAAGACAAGACGATGCTGGCGTTGATGGCGCGTGGACGCGCACCGGCTATGATGATGACCGTAGTGGATACCCAACCTGACTCCATGCCACTGCAGCACTTCCATCCCGCGGTCGCCGCCTGGTTCGAGGGCCGCTTCGCTGCACCCACACCGGCGCAGGCGGCGGCATGGCCGTCCATTCGTTCCGCAAAGCACACCCTGGTCGCCGCACCGACCGGCTCGGGCAAGACCCTGACCGCCTTTCTGGCGGCGATCGATGCGCTGGTGCGCGAAGGCCTGGAACACGGCGGCGCGCTTCCGGACGCCACCCAGGTGGTCTACGTCTCGCCGCTGAAGGCCCTGTCCAACGACATCCACGTCAACCTTGAAGAACCACTGGAAGGCATCCGTGCCGAACTGGCCAGACGCGGCCTGCCGGACGTGACCATCCGCACCGCCGTGCGCACCGGCGATACCCCGCAACGCGAGCGTACGGCGATGCGCAAGCAGCCACCGCACATCCTGGTGACCACGCCCGAATCGCTGTACGTGCTGATGGGCTCCGCCTCCGGCCGGTCAACCCTGGCTACTGCGC
Source organism: Oleiagrimonas sp. (assembly GCF_027858935.1). Taxonomy (GTDB): domain Bacteria; phylum Pseudomonadota; class Gammaproteobacteria; order Xanthomonadales; family Rhodanobacteraceae; genus Oleiagrimonas. The sequence continues at coordinate 1,595 of NZ_JAQIBU010000103.1, forward strand.
GCACGGTGATTGTCGACGAGATCCATGCCATCGCCGCCAGCAAGCGCGGATCGCATCTGGCGCTGACCCTGGAACGGCTGGAAGCCCTGTGCCAGCGCCGGCTCACGCGCATCGGATTGTCGGCCACGCAGAAGCCGGTCGAACGCGTGGCACGCTTCCTGGTCGGGACCGGCCGCCACGCTGCATTGCCGGTGGATGTCAGCAACCTCGCGCAAGCACCGCCCGACTGCACCATCGTCGATGTCGGCTATACCCGGGACCGCGACCTGAAGCTGGAGGTTTCGCCGCTGCCGCTGGACGCGGTGATGTCCAACGATGCCTGGGCGCTGGTGTACAACCGCATCGCCCATCTGGTCGAGAGCCATCGCACCACGCTGGTATTCGTCAATACCCGGCGCATGGCCGAGCGCAGCGCGCGCGCGCTGGCCGAACGGTTGGGCGAAGATGCCGTGGCTGCGCACCATGGCAGTCTGTCGAAGGAACATCGGCTCGCAGCCGAACGCCGGCTCAAGCACGGCGACGTGCGCGTGCTGGTGGCGACTGCATCGCTGGAGCTTGGGATCGATATCGGCGATGTGGAACTGGTCTGTCAGCTGGGTTCGCCGCGTTCCATCGCCGCGTTTCTGCAGCGCGTGGGTCGATCCGGCCATAGCGTCGGCGGCACGCCCAAGGGTCGACTGTTCCCGACCACCCGCGACGACCTGGTCGAGTGCGCCGCCCTGCTCGACTGCATCCGTCGCGACGAGCTGGATGTACTGAGCGTGCCTCCGGCGCCGCTGGACGTACTTGCGCAGCAGATCGTGGCCGAGGTGGCCAGCCGCGACTGGGATCAGGACGCACTGTTCGATACCTTGCGCCGCGCCCAGCCCTATGCGGAACTGAAACGCGCGACCTACGATGGCGTGGTTCGCATGCTGGCCGAAGGCTTCACCACCCGGCGCGGCGCGCGCGCGGCCTACCTGCATCGTGACGCCGTGCATGGGCGCCTGCACGGACGCCGCAACGCGCGTCTGACCGCGCTCACCTCCGGCGGCACCATCCCCGATACGGGCGACTACCGCGTGGAACTGGAGCCGCAGTGTCAGGTGATCGGTACGGTAAACGAGGATTTCGCGGTCGAGAGCTCGGCGGGCGACATCTTCCAGTTGGGCAACCAGAGCTACCGCATCCTGCGCGTGGAGCGTGACCGGCTGCGGGTGGAGGACGCGCGTGGCCTGCCACCGAGTATCCCGTTCTGGATCGGCGAGGCGCCCGGGCGCACGCATGAGCTTTCGGCCGGTGTGGCGCGCCTGCGCGGCGAGGTCGACGATGCGCTGGAAGCCGGCGGTGCGGACGCGGCCCTGGCCCTGCTGCAGGAGACCCTTGGCATGGCCGAGGGTGCGGCCCGGCAGATCGTGGACTATCTCGGTGGCGCGCGGGCGGCTCTGGGCGTGCTTCCGACCCTGGACACGCTGGTCATGGAGCGCTTCTTCGACGAATCCGGCGGCATGCAGCTGGTGATTCATTCGCCCTACGGCAGCCGCCTCAACCGTGCCTGGGGCCTGGCCCTGCGCAAGCGTTTCTGCCGCAGCTTCAACTTCGAACTGCAGGCGGCGGCGACCGAGGACGCCATCGTGCTGTCGCTGTCGACCAGCCACAGTTTCCCGCTGGACGAGGTCGCGAAATACCTGCACTCCCATACAGCCGAACACGTGCTGATCCAGGCGCTGCTGGACGCGCCGCTGTTCCCGATCCGCTGGCGCTGGAACGCCACCAACGCGCTGGCATTGCCGCGCATGCAGGGGGGCAAGCGGGTGCCGCCGCAGTTGCAGCGCATGAAAAGCGAGGACCTGCTGGCCAGCGTGTTTCCCGACCAGGTTGCGTGCCTGGAGAACATCGTCGGCGAACGCGAAGTACCCGATCACCCACTGGTCTCCCAGACCGTGCATGACTGCCTGCACGAGGCCATGGACATCGACGGTTTGATCGCGCTGCTGCAGGGGCTGGAATCCGGCCGCATCCGCATGCTCGCGCGCGACTTGCCCGCACCCTCTCCGCTGGCCGCCGGGGTGCTCAACGCCGCGCCCTATGCCTTCCTCGACGATGCACCACTGGAGGAACGCCGCACCCAGGCGGTGCAGAGCCGCCGTTGGCAGGATCCACACGCCGACGACGATCTTGCTGCCCTGGACCCGGAGGCGATCGCGGCGGTGCGTGCCGAGGCCTGGCCCGAAGTACGCGACATGGAAGAGATGCATGAAGCCCTGATGGGCCTGGGCGTGGTCACCGAAGGCGATCTCCAGGCGCAACCGTGCTGGGAGCAATGGCTGCAGGCGCTCGCACGCCAGCAGCGGGCGACACGACTCATGCCCTCTGGTGATGCGCAGGAGGCGTTCTGGGTCGCGGCCGAGCGCCTGCCCCTCTGGAATGCCCTGCATCCGCGGGCCACGCTGCAGCCGCCGATCGACGCGCCGGCCGAATACGCTGCACAGGACTGGACGAGCGATTCGGCGCTGGTCGAACTGCTGCGTGCTCGACTGGGCGGCCTGGGTCCGGTGAACGTGGCCGTGCTGGCGAACGATCTCGCCGTCGCGCCCGGCAACCTGGACATCGCATTGGCCGCGCTGGAACGCGAAGGCAGCATCATGCGCGGTCACTTCACGCCCGAGGCTGACACCGGGGAGTGGTGCGAACGCCACCTGCTGGCGCGCATCCACCGCTACACCCTGGGGCGCCTGCGGCGTGAGATCCGTCCCGTGAAGCGGCGGGATTTCATGCGTTTCCTGTTCGATTGGCAACATCTTTCGGCCAGCAACCGCGTGCACGGTCCGGATGCCCTGGCAGGCGTACTGGCGCAGCTGGAGGGCTACGAAGCCGCGGCCGGTGCCTGGGAGTCGGAACTGTTGCCCGCGCGCGTGGCCGACTACGAAACCACCTGGCTTGACGACCTGTGCCGCGCCGGCCGGCTGGTGTGGATGCGACTGCGGGCGCGTAACACAGAACATGCCGCCAGCGGCCCGGTGCAGGCCACGCCGCTGGTGCTGTTGCCGCGCCGCGAACGCGTGTTGTGGGCTGCGGTGGCCGGCAATGCGGAGGCGGAGACGGTCCTTACCTCGCGGGCGCAAGCCGTGGCTGACGCGCTGGCTGAATATGGCGCACTGTTTTATGACGAACTGGCCACCCGCACCGGCCTGCTCAAGGCCGAGCTGGAAGACGCCCTGGGCGAACTGGTGGCTGCCGGTGCCGTGCATGCCGACAGTTTTGCCGGTCTTCGCGCGCTGCTGGTGCCCGCGAGCAAGCGCCACGCACGCAGGCATCGTCGCATGCGCTACCACAGCCTCAGCGGCATCGCCGATGCCGGCCGCTGGGCACGGGTGCGGCGGCCGACCGCAGCCGACGAGGTTGCACCGACGGATGCCATCGAGCATGTCGCGCGCACCCTGCTGCGCCGTTACGGCGTGGTCTGCTGGCGGCTGCTGCAGCGTGAGGCGCCCTGGTTGCCGCCGTGGCGTGAATTGTTGCGCGTCTATCAACGGCTTGAGGCGCGCGGTGATATCCGCGGCGGGCGTTTCGTCGATGGCCTGGTTGGCGAGCAATTCGCACTGCCCGAGGCCGTGAAGCTGCTGCGCGAGGTCCGCCGCCGCACCGACGATGGCGAACTGGTATGCGTGTGCGGCAGCGATCCGTTGAACCTGGTCGGCACATTGCTCACCGGCAGCAGGATTCCCGCGCTGGCGGGCTCGCGCATCCTGTATCGCGATGGTGTTGCCGTGGCCGCGCAGGTGGCCGGCAGGCTGCAGTTGCTGGCCGAACTTTCGAATCACGAGCAGGCCGTGGTGCGAGACCTGCTGCTGCGGCATGACGCCCGTGCCGAACCGCCGACTCCGCTGCCGGCTGAAGTTGCCGACCCAATCGACGAGAACGGATCCTCTGCTCTACGGTAACCGGCTGCTCCGGTTCACGAGGTCCGGCGCGCCGCATTCCGCGGCGCGCCCTTCTGCCCTCCTTAGTGCGTGGATCGGATGAATGCCGCTACGTTGTCGTGCAACTTTTTCAGTGCCGGTACGTGCACGTAGACCATATGGCCTGACTGATACAGGTGGACTGAAATGTTCTTGTGCAGTCGCTGCGGAATCGGCAGGTGATCGAGTTCATATTCTGCGGCAAAGAACGGAGTTGCCAGGTCGAAGTAGCCACCGTTCATCATGACCTTGAGTTTCGGGTTGGCCTTCATGGCCTGGGCCAGGTCGCCCATCACGTTGAGCGACTGCTGGTTGTGGTTGTGCGTGGAATCCCAATGGTCGAAACCGGCGAACAGGCGGTAGTGCTGGTTCTTGCCGAACTTCAGCGTATTGCGCACGTAGTTGTTGAACGTGGCCACATACGCCGAGCTGATCGCCGAGGATTGCGGGTCGTACTCGGATTCCTTGCTCATCGGATCCATGCTGGGTCCGGCAAAGCGTGTGTCCAGTCGGCCGGTGCTCAGGTCGTCTTTACCCAGCAGTTCATGCTCGAACATGCCGCCGTTGACGCGCAGGTCGGCCTTGACCCAGTAGGCTGTCGGCAGGCCGGTGTACTGATGCAGTTTCTCCGCCACGGCTTTCTCCTTTGCAGGATCAAGCGTGGAGCCGGCCATCAGGGCCTGTGCATAGGGCCCCATGGCGAAGTGTTCGACTTGCTTCAGGAATGGCTCGAGTTTGGCCGGCTGCTGCGGCAGCTTGTGGTGGTACCAGGCCGTGGCGGCATAGGTCGGCAGCGCCAAAAAGTAGGGCTGGTCAATGCCCGGATTGCTCTCCGGGCCGTCGATGCTGGTGTCGAAGCTGAGGATCTGCGACAGCAGGATCACGCCGTTGAGATCGACCGAGTCCTGATTCTCGAGGATGTTCGAGAGCACCGCGGAGCGCGTGGTGCCGTAGCTCTCCCCAAACAGGTACTTGGGCGAGTTCCAGCGGCCATATCTGGACAGGAATCGGGTGATGAACTGTGCGAAGGCCTGGCCATCCTGGTCGACGCCAAAGAATTGCTTGTCGCGCTTCTTCATCAGTGCGTCACGCTTGTCCTTGCTGGTGTCGGCGATCAGGCGCGAGAAACCGGTGGCCGGCGCATCGATGAACACCACATCACTGACGTCCAGCAGGCTGTAGTCATTGTTGACCAGCTTGTAGGGTGCGGCTGGCGTATGGGTGTGGTCGTTGGTGTCCACCCGGCGCGGACCGAAGGCGCCCATGTGCAGCCAGACCGAGGCCGAGCCCGGGCCGCCGTTGTAGATGAAGGTCACCGGACGCTTGCTCGCATCGGCGCCCTGCTTGAAATAGGCGACATAGAAGATGCTGGCCGTGGGCGTATTTTCGTTGTCACCCTTGCCGTGCAACACGATGGTGCCGGCCACGGCCTTGTAGTTGATGCGGTGTCCCTCGACACTGACGCTGCCGGTGGTGACCGAGCTTTGCGGCTTGGTGAGGGCCGCATCGGGCGAAGTGTTGTCTTTGGTCTTGGGTGCTGCATCGGCGGCATTCGCGGCGATAGACAACGAACACACGATCAGGGCGGACAACGCCGCCCATGCAAAAAATCTGCGCATTGAACTCTCCTGACATGGATTGAGGCCGCCGCGGAGGCGGCAACCCATTCAGCATACGCCCGCAGGCGGGACAGCCCATGGGCATGAAGTCACGCCTGGCGCTTGCGTCCAGTGACCGATGCCCGCATTAATCGCGCATGCCCGAACTCCCTGAAGTCGAAACCACCCGCCGCGGCATCGCCCCCCATCTCACGGGGCACCGCATCGAACGCGTGGTGTTGCGCCGCGCGGACCTGCGTTGGCCGATTCCCGCCGCCGTGGCCGAGCGGCTGCCCGGGCGTGTGGTCGATTCCGTGTCGCGCCGCGCCAAGTACCTGCTGCTGGAAACCGGCGCGGGCAGCGCGCTGTTGCACCTGGGCATGTCCGGCATGCTGCGCGTGCTGCCCGCAGATACGCCGGTGGAACGCCACGATCACTATGATCTGCTGCTCGATTCCGGCCGTGTACTGCGCTTCACCGATCCACGCCGCTTCGGCAGCCTGCTCTGGCAGCCCCCTGGACAGACGCACGCCTTGCTTGCTGGTCTGGGCCCCGAGCCGCTTTCGGATGCCTTTGATGGCGAGCTGCTCTGGCAGCGCTCTCGCGGTCGGCGCAGCGCGGTCAAGAGCTTCGTGATGGACCAGCGGGTGGTGGTCGGCGTGGGCAACATCTACGCCAGCGAAGCCCTGTTCGAGGCCGGTATCCTCCCGCAGCGCGCGGCCGGACGGGTATCGCGGACGCGATACGCGGCGCTGGCCCGGGCGATCCAGCGTATTCTCGCGCACGCAATCCAGCGTGGCGGCACCACGCTGCGCGATTTCCTCGCGCCGGACGGCGCACCGGGATATTTCGAGCAGGAGCTGATGGTCTATGGGCGAGCTGGCGATGCCTGCAGGCGGTGCGGCACGACGATCCGCAGCCGCGTGATCGGCCAGCGCAATACCTTCTGGTGCCCGGTGTGCCAGCGTTGAGCCCAGGCGCTAGACAGACTGCGTGCCCCGACGTCGTGCCACCAGCACCTTGCGTGCATACCCGAACAGCGGCAGTGAAGGCGTGGCGATCCAGGCCTGTTCGAAGCCGGCTGCCAGCAGTCGCTCGAGGATATCCTGGCCATAGTCGCGAAAGCACAGCACCCTCGATGAACCGGTGAAGGCATCCGCGTGGTACTCCGGGGTATCCAGGTGCAGCAGTTGGCCCTCGCGCAACGTGGCGCGCTCGTGGGTCTGTGCCACGTCCAGCAACGGAACGGTGAAGACGAATGCGCCGCCAGGCGCCAGGGCGCGGTGGACTTCGGCGAAGCCGCGGGCGTCGTCGGCCACATGCTCGAACACTTCGGTGGACGTGATCAGGTCGAAACGCCCGTCGGGGAACGTCAGCTGCTGCACGTCCTCGTTGCGGACACCATCGACGATTGCGCCCGGCACGCCATCCGCATCGTATTCGCTGAGCACGATCTCGGCCGCACGAGTGGTCAACCATCGGGCCAGTGCGCCGTGTGCGGACAATTCCAGTACCCGGCGTTCTGCCAGATCCGGGCAGGTCCGGTGAACCACGTCGATGATCGACTGGCTGATTGCAGAGGCACCGCAGCGTGTGCAGCGTACGGCCAGTTCGTCCCTGCGCAGCCGTACATGCAGGCGGTGCCCGCAGGCCGGGCATGACCAGCGGCCGAAACGCAACTCGAAGGGATGTAATTGGTGCAGGGCCTTGTACAGCACGCGGAGTGGTCGTGCAGCTGTGGGCATGATCTCAGCCCGGCCAGTCGAAGGCGATATGGGTGTTGTTGAACTGCGGATCTTCCAGACTTCCGGCGCGGCGTGCCCGCAGCAGGCCGGGCAGTCCCTCGATCTCCAGTTCCTGACCGTCCTTGAAGTGTGCGCCCATGACCTGACGTTCAACCAGCCGCAGGCAAAGCTCCCCCGCCGCATTGGTCTGTGCCGGCGGCACGCCACGGATGCTGACGTCGGGCCGGCCGAACTTCCGCATGCCACGGGTGCGGACCCAGAAATGGCCTTCACCGGCCTGGGGGTCGGGGTCACACAGGATCAGCACATGATTGCGCGCTGGTGCGCCCCCCTCGATCAGGAAGCGCGCGTGCCAGGCATCATGGTCGAACAGGCTCAGGATCTGCGGATCGGCCACGGCGACCGCGCCGATGTCGTACAGCGCAGCAAGCACGCCCAGGGTGTCGCGCAGGTAGTCGAGGCTGTCGGCGTCTTCCAGGCGGCCGCGCACGCTGAGGACCTCTGGTGCCTTGGCGGCAGCCGCGAAGGCTTGAGGATGGTCGTTTTCCAGCAATTCGCCCAGTGCACCGGCCAGTGGGTAGCCTTCCCACTGGCGCAGCGTGTCGTGCGGATAGCGGAACAACTCCACGCCATCGGGCAGACCCTTGCTGCCGAAGCGGGCGGCAGGAATACGCAGCTCCTGCTGGAACTGCCCGAAGACAAAGAACAGCAGCACCGCATGCTCGTCTCCCGGAGCCCAGTACGGGCGGATCCAGATGCTGGTGTTGGATAAGGGCATGGGCAAATCCTGTCAGTCTGCGGTGTCTTGGGTGCGCTCCAGGGGCAGCACACTCTGTTGCAGTTCCACGCGCCCCTCACCGGACATGATCTTCTTGAATTCGGCCCGGCTCACGGAGACATAGCGTTCATTGCCTCCGATCTCAACCTGCGGTCCGTCGCGCACGGCGCGCCCGTGTTCATCCACGCGCACCACCATGGTGGCCTTGCGGCCGCTGTGGCAGATCGTCTTGATCTCCTCCAGGCTGTCGGCCCAGGCCAGCAGATGGCGGCTGCCTTCGAACAGTTCGCCACGAAAATCGGTACGCAGACCGTACGCCAGCACCGGAATGCCGAGGATGTCGACCACATCCGTCAGTTGCCATACCTGGGCGCGCGCAAGGAACTGGGCTTCGTCCACCAGCACGCAATGCAGTTCACCGTTCGCCTCGATGTCGGCGCGCACCTGTGCCAGCAGATCGGCATCGCCGGTGAAGCGTTGGGCGCTGGTCTTCAGGCCAATGCGCGAGACAACCACGCCTTCACCGTATCGGTCGTCCAGTGCCGGTGTCATCACCAGGGTGCGCATGCCCCGCTCGTGGTAGTTGTAGGCACTTTGCAGCAGGGTGGTGGTCTTGCCGGCATTCATCGCCGAATAATGGAAGTACAGTTTGGCCATGTGTGCGACGGGAGTGATGACTCGGAAAGGGGAAAATCGGGCGGCGATTCGCCCATGCAGCAGTGTAACGCGGGGCGCGGAGGCAGGCTCTGCTATCCTCGGCGCGCCCATCCTGTACCGACTTGAACGCGATGCTCAATCCCGAACAACGTGCCGCCGTGGAACATTGTGACGGCCCGCTGCTGGTGCTTGCCGGCGCCGGATCCGGCAAGACCCGTGTCATCACCGAGAAGATCGCCTACCTGATTGCGCGCCGCAATCTGGCGCCGGGCAAGATCGCCGCCATCACCTTCACCAACAAGGCAGCGCGCGAGATGCGCGAAAGGGTGGCCAAGCTGATCAGCAGCGAAGCGGCCCAGGCACTGACCGTGTGCACCTTCCATGCGCTGGGCCTGAAGTTCCTGCACATTGAGCATGCGCGAGCCCGGCTGCGGCGCAACTTTTCGGTGCTGGACGCCGACGATTCCGGCACGTTGATCAAGGAACTGGCACCGGCCGGCATCAAGTCCGATGCATTGTGGGCCCTGAAGAACCTGGTTTCGCAGGCCAAGAATGCCGGATTGACGCCGGAGCAGGCCGAAGACGCCGCGCGCGGCGGGCGCGAGCTGGAGGCGGCCGGCATCTATGCCCGCTACCAGCAACGCCTGGCGGCCTACAACGCGGTCGACTTCGATGACCTGATCCGCCTGCCGCTGCAGGTGCTGGACGCCGATGCCGAGGCGCGCGCCGCGTGGCAGGAGCGGCTGCGTTACCTGCTGGTGGACGAATACCAGGACACCAACGACGCGCAGTACCGCCTGCTGCGGCACCTGGCCGGCACGCGCGGCGGCTTCACCTGCGTGGGCGACGATGACCAGTCGATCTACGCCTGGCGTGGTGCCAACCCGGAGAACCTGGACCAGCTCGGGCGCGACTGGCCTGATCTGAAGGTGGTCAAGCTGGAACAGAACTACCGTTGTGGCAAGCGCATCCTGCGTGCAGCCAATACGCTGATCGCGAACAACACGCACCTGCACGTGAAGAAACTTTGGAGCGAGCTGCCCGACGGTCCGCCGATCCGCGTGCTCGAGTGCAACGACAGCGAGCACGAAGCCGAGCGCATTGCCGCGATCTGCACCCATCTGGCCGAGAAGCATCGCGCCCGCTGGCACGAGTTCGCGGTGCTGTA
>NZ_JAQIBU010000105.1 GCF_027858935.1 Oleiagrimonas sp.
CCGCGTCGCTTGGCGCGATGCGTGGGCGTGGCCGACCAGGGGTCGTCTGGCCATGGGTGTTTGGGATAGCGCCCCTTGAGCTCCTTTTTCACCTCCGGATAAGTGCGTTCCCAGAAGCCGGCCAGGTCCTGGGTCACCTGGATCGGTCGACCTGCCGGTGACAACAAGTGCAGTGTCACCGGTACCCGGCCGCCGGCCACGCGCGGCGTGTCGGCCAGCCCGAACAGCTCCTGCAGCTTCACCGCCAGCACCGGAGGCGCGTCCGGCATGTATTCCAGCGCGCGCTGCATGCCGCTGGGCACGGTAAGTTTTTCCGGAGCCTGAATATCCAGTTGCTGGCGCTGGGCATGGTCCAACGGCGCCAGCAGCGCCTGCGCCAGTTCGTCCGCTGCCAGGGCACCCAGTCGCCGCTTTCCCGCGAGGAACGGCCCCAGCCAGATTTCCAGGGTCTCCAGCAACGCCTTATCGGACAGGTCAGGCAGGCCCAGTTCCGGCATCCATGCAGACAAGGCCTGCACGCGCCCGCGCAGACGGCGCGTCGATGCATTCCAGGGCAGTGCATCCAGGCCCCGCTCGCGCACGCGCGACAGCAAGGCCGGGACTGCATCTTTGGGACGTACCGGCACGCTCCGCCGCGACAGCACAAGCGCATCGAAACGCTGTTCCTCGAACGCCTCGACGGCATCGCGCTCTTCGTTCCAGCGCACGTTGCGCACCGAATGAAAGCGCTCGGGATAGTCGCGTTCGAGCAGGTCCGGATCAAACGGTGCGGCCGCCAGGATCAGGCTGTCCCGGGTCTCCAGCCGGAGGTCCAGCGCGACCAGCCAGGGTTCGCCCTGTAGCGCAGTCTGTTCGTGCAGACGCGCACCGCGGCCATTGCTGAGCTGGTAGCGCAGCGGCTGCCCCGGGACCTGACGCGCCAGTCGATCGGGAAAGGCATGCGCCAACAGGTCACCCACCGCATGACTGTGTGGTGTACCGCTGGCTCCGCCGCGCACGCCCAGTCGCTGGCGCCAGCCGCGCGCGGCGCGCTCGATCACCGACAGCGCGCCGACATCGGCACCGAACCGGCGCGCCGCCTGCGCGCCACCATCACGCCAGGCATGCAGTGCAGCCAGGCGTGAACGAAAATCGTCGCTGCGACCGGCATTGCCGCGCAATGGCGAACGCGCATCAAGCAATGCCAGCAGGTCGGCCATCAACGCATGCTGCGCGGGCGCTGCACGCGCCACGGCGGCGCCCAGGCGTGGCGGCGCACCCAGGGCATGCATGTCGCGCCCCAGCGCAGTCGGGCGTCCTTCGGCATCCAGCGCCCCCAATTGGCGCAGCAGCTCGCGCGCCTGCGCCAGCGCACCGGATGGCGGCGGATCCAGCCACCGCAGGTCATCGTTGCCCCAGGCCGCCAGTTCCAGCGCCAGTCCGGACAACTCGGCCTGCGTGATCTCGGCCGCTCGCGAGGGCTCCATTCGCATGCTTTGCGGCCACAGCCGCAAGGCCATGCCCGGCGCCACGCGACCCGCACGTCCGGCACGCTGGTCAGCCGAGGCTTGCGAGATGGTCACGGTCTCCAGACGGGTGAACCCGGAGTTGGGATCAAACCGAGGTACGCGCGCCTGCCCGCTATCGACCACGACGCGGATACCCGGAAGCGTGAGGCTCGATTCGGCCACATTGGTGGCCAGGATCACCCGGCGGTGGCCATCGGCATCCGGTGACAAAACGGCGTGCTGGTCGGCCAGCGCCAATTCACCATGCAGCACCAGCACCTGCACGTCGCCGGCAAGTGCCTGCTGCAGCAGGCGCGAGGCGAGGGAAATCTCGCGGCGACCGGGCAAAAACACCAGCACGTCGCCTTCAACAAGCTCGGCCATCACAAGCTTCACGCTGCGCACGAGGTGCTGCATCGGCGATTCCTGCGGCCGCTCCGGCGGGTGCTGCACCTTGACCGGGCAACTGCGCCCCGGACTCGACAGTCGCGGCGCCTCAAGCCACTGCGCAATGCGTTCGCCGTCCAGTGTGGCCGACATCACCAGCAGGCGCAGGTCGGGGCGCAGACTCGCCTGCACATCCAGCGCCAGCACCACACCCAGGTCACCGGCCAGGTGCCTTTCGTGGAACTCGTCGAATACGATGACCCCGACATCGGACAATTCTGGATCGTCCTGGATACGGCGCGCCAACAAGCCCTCGGTGATGACCTCGATGCGGGTTTTTCCGGAAACGCGCGACTCGAACCGCATGCGGTAACCCACGGTTTCTCCCACCGCTTCTCCGCGCTGCATAGCCATGAATTCGGCCGCTGCGCGCGCGGCAATGCGTCGCGGCTCGAGCACCAGGATGCGCCGCCCCTGCAGCCACGGTGCGTCCAGCAACGCCGGCGGCACCTGCGTGGTCTTGCCCGCGCCGGGCGGTGCCTCCAGCACCAGGCGCGTGCCGGTCTGCAAGGCTTCGAGGATCTGGGGCAACAACGGAGAAATCGGAAACTTCATGCCTGCGCAAATGGGGACGGAGGGCGTTAAGCAGCAGCTTAACGCCCTCCGCCCCCGGTCCTGCCAAAATGTGCGTTTTACCGTACAGCCAGCCCATGCACCTGATCGACATCGGCGCCAACCTGACCCACGAATCCTTCGCCCACGACTTCGACGCCGTGCTGCAGCGCGCGCACGAGAACGGGGTGATGCAGATGCTTGTCACCGGCGCCAGCCGCGAAGGCAGCGTGCAGGCACTGGAACTGGCGCGGCGACATCCCGGCGTGCTGTACGCCACCGCTGGCGTTCACCCGCACCATGCAATCGACTACGACGACGCCACCGATGCACAGCTGCGTGAACTGGCAGTCGAACCCGAGATCCGTGCCCTTGGCGAAATGGGTCTGGACTACCACCGCAATTATTCCCCGCGCGACGTGCAACTGGTCGTGTTCGAACGCCAGCTGGCCATCGCCGTGGATCTGGGCATGCCCGTGTTCCTGCACCAGCGTGACGCGCACGCGGACTTTCTGGCGTTGCTGCGCGGCGTGCGCGACCGGCTACCCGCCGCGGTTGTGCACTGCTTCACCGATACCCGCGAAGCCTTGTTCGACTATCTGGACCTGGACTGCCATATCGGCATCACCGGCTGGCTGTGCGATGAGCGTCGCGGCATGCACCTGCGCGAATTTGTGCGTGAAATACCGACCGACCGGTTGATGATCGAGACCGACGCCCCCTATCTGCTGCCGCGCAGCGTGCGTCCAAAACCGTCGCACCGGCGCAACGAGCCGATGTACCTGAAGCACATCTGCGAAGAGCTGGCGCGCGACCGCGGCGAGGATGTGCAGACCACGGCAAAGCACACGGCCGCGACCGCCGCCGCCTTCTTCAACCTGCCGTACCATGGGGACGGAGCAGGTTAAGCAGCTGCTTAACCTGCTTCGTCCCTGTGGAAATTACGCAATCTCCACCCACGCGCCGGGTTGCAGCGTGCCAAGTTCGATATCGCCCACGCGCACACGTACAAGACGCAAGGTCGGCAGGCCCACGGCGGCCGTCATGCGCCGTACCTGACGGTTGCGTCCCTCACGGATCGTCAGTTCCAGCCAGGCCGTAGGAATGTGCTTGCGAAAGCGTACCGGTGGATCACGCGACCAAAGCCAGCCTGGCGCACTGGCCTGCAGGCGGACATCGGCCGGACGGGTCATGCCGTCCTTGAGCCCGACCCCGCGCTCCAGTTGCGCCAGTGCGTCCGCCGAGGGCGTCCCCTCGACCTGCACCAGATAGGTCTTGGGCTGCTTGTGGCGTGGATCGGTCAACCGGTGCGCCAGCGGACCGTCGTCGGTCAACAACAGCAGGCCTTCGCTGTCACGGTCCAGACGACCGGCCGGATACACCCCCTCTTGCGCCACATGGTCGGCCAGCGTGGGTCGACCTTCACGGTCGGTGAACTGGCACAGGACGCCGAATGGTTTGTTGAGCGCGATCAGCATGCGGATGGAGACGAACGACGGCGCGCAAGCTTGGGCACCCGCGCGCAACGGGTCAGCCGCCGCTTGACGTGTCGGCGTCAGATGGGATGGTCGGCTTCACGAAACGCAACGTCATGCGGTCTGATTCGCCGATGGCCTCGTATTTGACCTTGTCCTTGTTGCCGAGCGCGAGCGTCGGCGGTAGCGTCCACACGCCCTTGGGATAGTCCCTGGTGTCTTCGGGATTGGCGTTGATGTCGCTACTTGCCTGCAAGGTGAATCCGGCCTTCTCGGCCATCTGGATCACCGCGCTCTGCGGCAGGTAGCCGCTGCCCTTGACCTGGTCAAGCGTGGCCCCGGTTGCGGCGCGATGATCGACCACCCCAAGCACGCCTCCCGGCTTGAGCACCGCAAAGAACGCCTTGAACATCAGCTTAGCCGTACCTGCCTGCACCCAGTTGTGGGCGTTGCGGAACGTCAGCACCATGTCGGCCGAGCCCGGGGGGCCCAGCACCGGCGAGGTGGGATCGAACTGGATGATCCGTGCCTTGCCGTAGATCCCGGGTTTGGAGTCGAGCAGCTGCTTGAGCGCGCTATCGTCCTGTTGCGCCTCCTTGCCGGACCGGGGCGTGAATTCCGCGGCGATGTACTGCCCGTTGTCGCGCAAAAATGGCGCCAGGATGCGTGTATACCAGCCGCCACCGGGCGTGATCTCGATCACGGTCATGTCCGGACGGATACCGAAGAACTCGAGAGTCTTCACGGGATGCCGGTAGCGGTCGCGGGCCTTGTCCGAGGACGGACGCCATGCACCGGACACCACCGCGCGGATGCGTTGGGCCGACATCTGCCCGGCGCTGGTCGGCGGCACGAGCTGGTTGGGCTCGTCGTTGGCCATGGCCGCCCCACGCGCAGCAGTCGTGGCTGGCGCCGGCGCGGACACCGACGACTGCTGCGAGGAACCACACGCGGAAAGCCCCGCAACCAGACACAGTACGATGAGTTTCTTCATGGACCTATCCCTCGACAAGCTCACACCAGCCTTCATGGCAGGGGCAGATTAGCATGTACGGTCGTCATGACCGATGGATGAACCTATTGATCAGAACGGGCGCGGACAGACCGACTGCAGACCGTCGACGTGCTCGTTGAGATCGGAAGAAATGCCCTGCCACATCGGATCCAGGATGAAGTCGATGCCCTCACGCCGGGCCAGCTTGGCCGCGGGGATGAAGTCGGCATCGCCCGCGACCAGCACGATCTGGTCGACCTGTCGCTTGTAGGCCAACGCAGCAATGTCGATGCCGATCTTCATGTCCACCTGGGTCTGTCGCATGTCCAGCTCGTAGTGGTCGTCGCGCAGGTCGTTCCAGACCAACGATCCCTCCCGCAACGCCAGCAGGCTGTTGCGCTTGAGCTGCCATTCACCGCCGCGATCGGCCAGTCGACCCAGTCGCAAGGCCATCTTGCGCTGGCGGCGCAGGTTGTCATGCAAATCCCAGCGAAAGTGCGCCATGGCGCTGTCGCCGAAGTCGATGTCGCTGCCGCTGACCGGCCGCTTGAAGACCTTGTCCAGCGGCTCGCAATCGTAGAAGAAGATGCGGTATAGCGCGTCCTTGGGCCGGTCCAGCGCGCGGATGTGCTCGATGGCCATGGTGAAGGCCGTCTTGGCCACAACACGCGGATCATTGGCGTCGCGGTCGCTGTAGACCTTGCGGAAACGGGCGAGAAAAAACGCCCCGTCGATGAGGATGGCGGTACGCATCATAAGGATGTTCCATAACAGGCATAGGTGGTCATTGATGTGTCGGACCCGCCCTAAGCTACGGTTGGGCGAACCCGGCATGGTTCGGTCATACTTTTTTGCGCAGCACCTCCAGCGCACGGTTGAGCGTCTCACTGGGACGCATGGCCTTGCCCACGAGGTCCAGATCCGGGAGGTAATAGCCCTCGATCTCGACCGGCTGCCCCTGTACTTCGTTGAGCTCGTCGACAATGGTCTTTTCCCCATCACCAAGAGCCTTGGCCAGTTCGCCGAACACCTTCTTCAGCTCGGCATCGTCGTCCTGTTCGGCCAGCGCCCTGGCCCAGTAGAGCGCCAGGTAGAAATGGCTGCCGCGGTTGTCCAGCTCACCCACCTTGCGCGAGGGCGACTTGTTCTCATCCAGGAAGGTGCCGGTGGCGCGATCCAGGCTGCGGGCCAGCACGCCGGCGCGGGCGTTGTCGTAGCGCTCGGCCAGGTGTTCCAGCGAGGCCGCCAGCGCCAGGAACTCACCCAGCGAATCCCAGCGCAGATGGTTTTCCTCGACAAACTGCTGCACGTGTTTGGGTGCAGAGCCGCCGGCACCGGTCTCGAACAACCCTCCACCGGCCATCAACGGCACGATCGACAGCATCTTGGCGCTGGTGCCCAGCTCCATGATCGGGAACAGGTCGGTGAGGTAGTCGCGCAGAACATTGCCGGTCACCGAAATGGTGTCCTTGCCGGCACGAATGCGCTCCAGCGAAAGATGCATCGCGGCGACCGGGGCCAATACGCGAATGTCCAGACCTTCGGTATCCAGGTCCTCCAGATAACGCTCGACCTTGGAGATGATCTGGGCATCGTGGGCACGTTCGGGGTCGAGCCAGAACACGGCAGGAGTCCCGCTGGCGCGGGCACGGCTGACGGCCAGCTTGACCCAGTCGCGCACCGGGGCGTCCTTGGCCTGGCACATGCGCCAGATGTCACCGGCCTCCACCGTATGCTCGAACACCACCTGGCCCGAGGCGTCGGTGACCAGCACGGTCCCGTCGGCGGGCATCTGGAAGGTCTTGTCGTGGGAGCCGTATTCCTCGGCCTTCTGCGCCATCAGCCCCACGTTGGGCACGCTGCCCATGGTCGCCGGATCGAAGGCGCCATGGAGCTTGCAGTCCTCGATCACCGCCTGGTAGATGGTCGCGTAGCTGCGGTCGGGGATCAGCGCCTTGGCGTCCTGCCGCTCGCCCTGCGCATTCCACATCTTGCCCGAGTCACGGATCATCGCCGGCATCGAGGCGTCGATGATGACGTCGCTGGGAACGTGCAGGTTGGTGATGCCCTTGTCGGAATTGACCATCGCCAGTTTCGGGCGCTCGGCGTAGAGCGCATCGATGTCGGCCTTGATCCGGTCCTGCTGGTCCTGCGGCAGGTCCTTGATGCGCGCATACAGGTCCCCAAGGCCGTTGTTGGCGCTGAAGCCCACTTGATCAAGCGCATCGGCATGCTTGTCCAGCACGCTCTTGTAGAACTCGTTCACCACGACACCAAAGATGATCGGGTCGGAGACCTTCATCATGGTGGCCTTCAGGTGCACCGAAAACAGCACGCCCTTTTTCCGCGCATCCTCGATCTGCTCGTCGACGAAAGCGGCCAGCGCTCTGCGCTGCAACACGGCCGCGTCGACGATCTCGCCCGCCTGCACCGCAAGCTTTTCCCGCAATACCGTCTCGGAACCGTCGGTGGCGTGCAGGGTGATCTTCAGGCTTCCGGCCTGCTCCAGGGTGCACGAGCGTTCGCTGCCGTAGAAGTCGCCCTCCTGCATGTGCGCAACGTGGGTCTTCGAATCGCTGCTCCACGCGCCCATGCGATGCGGGTGCTTGCGGGCAAAAGCCTTGACCGATTTCGGCGCGCGCCGGTCGGAATTGCCTTCGCGCAACACCGGATTGACGGCGCTGCCCTTGGCCTTGTCGTAACGCTCACGCAGCGCTTTTTCCTGCTCCGAGGACGGTTCGTCCGGATAGTCCGGCAAGGCGTAGCCCTGCTTCTGCAGTTCCTTGATGGCCTCCTTCATCTGCGGCACCGAGGCACTGATGTTGGGCAGCTTGATGATGTTGGCCTCAGGCTTCTTGACCAGCGCGCCCAGTTCGGCAAGGTCGTCGGGGACCTTCTGCGCGTCGTTCAGCTCATCGGGGAACTGCGCAAGAATGCGCGCAGCCAGCGAAATGTCGCGTGTTTCCAGGGCAACGCCGGC